>JAABSE010000166.1 GCA_011390575.1 Sphingobacteriia bacterium | reverse complement strand
AAGCATCACCAATCTGTTCTTTCATGGATCAGACATCTTTATTGTTGAAAACGACTTTCTGATCAGATACGATTTTGACAGGGCAACCCGGCCTGAGGTAATTCCTTTGTCAGACTTTTGCACAGAACCCGGAGAAGATTATTACGAAAACAGCTGGTTTTTCGAATTTCACAATCGCCCCTACCTGGCACTTAGCATAAGAAAAGGAGGGTTGCTGCTGGCAGACCTGCAAAACAAGCAATCCCAAACAATCAGAAAAGCAGACCCGGATTTTCAAATCACTGCTCTCAGGCAACCTGGTACAAAAGATATCCTCTGGCTGGGCGCCGACAATGGAGGAATCTACCAGTTTAACCCACAGGAGAATAATACAGTAACCCCCGTATTGCACCTTATCCCCGAACTGGCCGGCAAAAAAGTAAAAATCTGGTCGATCCTGGAAACAGCCGATGATTTATTATGGATCGGAACCGACGGCGAAGGGGTGTTCAGGAGCATCATGAAACCCAAACCTTTCTTTCAGATTACCCGCGGTGAAGCACAACAGAGAAAAATTAACCATCAGATCGTCCGATCGGTGTTTGAAGACGAGCAGGGGAATTTGTGGGTGGGCACACGAGGCAACGGACTCAATCTTATCCCTGCTGATGGCTCCCCTACACGCTATTTCACAACCGACAACGGCCTTACCAATAATGCAGTGCTGGCTTTACAAAAAGATAAGGAAGGGAATCTGTGGATAGGACACGATGGTTCCGGAATAGATTTTAGGTCCCAATCCACCGGAGAATTTTATCATTTCCCTGCGGATCTCAAAGGGGCTGAAGATCTGGAATTTGGTTCGGTCTACGACATTTGCATTGATGCCTTCGGACAAATATGGCTGGGTACCAGTGGATATGGCATTATTGGACTGAACATAAAAAAGGAAAATGACGGATTCCATCTGGTGAACTACATGCAAATAAGCGGCGAAAACCCCGATGGAATTCTTAAAAGCAACATCATCTACGCCATTGCCGAAGAGAAACCCAATATTCTCTGGCTTGCCACCCGCGGTGCAGGCGTATACCGTTTCAACACCCTCACCGGCCACCTCGAAAACTATAGCCTGGCCGACACTACCAAAGAAGGTCTGAGCGACAACGACATTCTCAGTCTTCACATGGGCAGTGACGGAAACCTGTGGGTGGGCAGCAGCGGCGGTCTTAACAAAATAACCATCGGATATACTCCCTACACCTTTACCCATTACACTACCCACCAAGGCTTGCCAAGCAACACCATACACGCCATTCTGGAAGATAACCAGGGAAATATCTGGACAAGTACCAACAAAGGATTGAGCAAGTTTGACCGACAAAGCAATACATTTCTCAATTTCAACAGTGCCGACGGCCTGCAAAGCAATGAATACACCGACGGAGCTGCTTGCCACGGGCAAACAACCGGTAAATTTTATTTTGGAGGCATCAACGGTTTGGATTGGTTCTACCCTGCCGAAATAAAAATTTCACAAAGGATGCCCGAACTTATTCTCAGCGGTTTTCGCCTCTACAACAGAATGATACTGCCGGGAGACTCAACTGAAATCCTTCATAAGCGCATCAACGAACTGGAATCCATTACATTAAAACACGATCAGAATTTTTTCACCGTTGAATTCACAACCCTCAACTTCATCAATCCCGACAAAACCCTTTTCGAGTATAAGCTGGAAAACTTTAATGACGAATGGGTTTTTGCCGGCAGCCTGCGTGAAGCCAGCTTCACCAATGTTCCCTTTGGCAGATACCGTCTGTTGGTAAGAGCCACCAATGAAGATGGCGTATGGTCAGAAGAATTGAAAACCCTGCAGATTATCATTAAGCCTCCCTTTTGGCGAACCTGGCAGGCCTATCTGCTGTATGTTGTAATGATGGGTTTTATGGTGTACCTGATTTATCGCTACCAGACCAACAGGTTGCGCAGAAAACAAGATCGGGCCCTGGAATTGATCAAGCAGGAAAAAGAAAAGGAACTCAATCAATACAAACTGGAGTTTTTCACCAACCTGGCCCATGAATTCGGCACTCCCCTTACCCTAATATTTGCCTCTGCCGCCAGCCTGATGGATCATGGACAAAACAAGGAAGAATCCCCCAACCTGGTAAAAACCATTTACCATAACTCGCGACGCATGCAACGACTGGTGCAGGAGCTGCTTGAATTCCGCAAGCTGGATACAGGACGGGAAAGAATAAAATCTGAAGCCACAGAGCTGGTAAGTTCAATCAATAATATTGTAGAAATATTCTCCCATTTTGCCAGGGAAAATGAGCTGGAGCTGAGCTTTGAGCCCGACATTGCTGAGCTATGGGTTGTTACCGACGCAGGCAAGCTGGAAAAAATCATGCTCAACCTGCTTTCCAATGCCATGAAATATACTCCGGCGGGAGGCAGTGTAACAGTGCAGCTGGGCAAAAAAAACGAGAGAATAATCATTCGGGTAAATGATACGGGTGTTGGGATTCCAAAGCAATCATTAAAAAACATTTTTGAGAGCTTTTACCAATACGCACAGGATCAGCATCAGAACCAGCAGTCATTCAAGGGAATAGGAATCGGGCTGGCCTATACCAAAACCCTTGTTGAATTCCTGGGAGGCAACATTTCGGTAGAAAGCAAACCCGGCACAGGGAGCTCTTTCACTGTTTCGTTGCCTTATAAACCAGCAGCATCGGGAGAAAAAATTCAGCACACCCCGGCCAGCCTGCTATCCCGATCCGGATTGCCCGAAAATATGAGAGAGGCTTATGCATCCGACCGAAAAGCTGAAAAGCAATTATCATCAACCAAACCTGCCCTATGGACTACACCCAAAAAATACCGTATCCTTGTGGCAGAAGACGACCTGGAACTCTCCAATCTTCTCTACAAACTCCTTTCCGAACAATACGATGTTACACTGGCCAAAAACGGGAAGCAAGCCCTTGAAATTATTCAAAACAACCGCATCGATCTGCTGGTGAGCGATATCATAATGCCGGAAATGGATGGCCTTACTTTATGTAAAACCATGAAATCAGATATTCTCACCAGCCACATCCCTGTTATTCTGCTCACAGCCAAAACCGAGATTGAAAACCGTATCGAAGGGTTGGAAATGGGAGCCGACTCATACATTCCCAAACCCTTCCATCCCAAACACCTTTTTGTAAGGATTGAAAAACTGCTGAAGGCCCGTGAACAGTTTTCGGAATATTTCAAGGTAAATTTCGGAACCCCTTCCTACAACCTGGAAGAGAATTATTCTGCCAGAGACAAAGAACTGCTGGAAAAATGCGTGGCATTCATAGAACAAAATTTCAGCAATGAAAACATGGATGCCGACCTGCTGGCTTCTCACCTGGCCATGAGCAAAGCACAGCTATACCGCAAAATAAAAGCCCTTACCGGGTTAACGCCCCACGGACTCATCAAAAACTTCCGCATCAAGAAAGCGCGACAACTCATTGCCGAAGGGGAACACTCCATTACCGATATTATATATATGACAGGCTTTAACAACCGAACTTACTTCTACCGATCCTACAAAGAAATATTTGGAGAAACACCCGGAGATATCCATAAAAAGAACACCTGATGATGTCCGGTTGCTTTTTTTCTGCATTTCCCTGCACAAATAGTTGATTAGAGCCACGATTGTTTGTATTTTTACCCTCACCATAACTTAATCTGACAGCAAACATGAGAATATTAATTGTATCTGCCACCACCCTTGAGATCAAGCCATTGCTAAAGCATTTAACTTTTCAGGAGCGCATAGATGCGCAAATGAACCGGTACACGTACAAAAAGATGACCCTCGATGTGCTAACTACGGGGGTAGGGATGGTTCCTACCGCTTACTTTCTGGGGAAAGCCCTTACAAGACATACCTATGACGGAGCCCTGAACCTGGGTATTGCGGGAAGTTTTGACCACGACCTGGAATTGGGCGAAGTAGTGCATATCACTCATGATCAGTTTCCCGAACTGGGCAATGAACAGGGCGAGTACTTCCTTTCTCTCATTGATTTGAAACTACTGGAAGAAAACTACTTCCCCTACAGAGATGGTCAGGTAATCAACGAATTGCCCATCAAGAGCAGAACCATTAACAAACTCAAGACGGTGCGCGGCATCACCGTGAACCGTGTCCATACAACCAACAAAAGCATCGAAAAAATCATGCAACGCTGCAACCCAGCCACCGAGAGCATGGAAGGAGCTGCTTTCTTTTTTGCCTGCCTGTCCGAAGATGTCCCCTGCGCACAAATCCGTGCCGTTTCCAACTACGTGGAACAAAGAGACACCGACCGCTGGAGCATCCCCAAAGCCATCGAAAACCTTAATAAGGTGATTTTGCAGGTTTTGCATGAATAGGGTATTGGGAAACAGAAAATTACTATTTACGTTTTAAATGGATTGCATAAAAACTAACCAATATGATAATCGTAACAGGAGCAGCAGGATTTATTGGGAGTTGCCTGGTAAATAAACTCAACAATAAGGGATACAAGGATATCATCTGTGTGGATGACTTTACCAGGGAAGATAAAAACCTGAACCTTAAAAACAAGGCTTACAGGCAAAAAATAAACAGAGAAGTATTTTTCGAGTGGCTTAGCGAAAACCACCGGCAGGTAAACTTCGTTTTTCACCTGGGCGCGCGAACCGATACCACGGAGTTTGACACCCGGGTGTTCGATAAGCTCAACCTGAATTACTCCAAACAGATGTGGAAGGCATGTGCCCATTATGATTTACCATTGGTTTATGCCTCCTCTGCTGCTACTTATGGCGATGGACAGCTGGGATACAACGACAG
>JAABSE010000165.1 GCA_011390575.1 Sphingobacteriia bacterium | reverse complement strand
TGCCAGCGGGCACACATACTGCCGGTGTACAGTCTGTTTATAGCTCAGGTGTATCCGAAATCATGACCATGGACTTCGTGATTGAAGGCGCTGCAGAAACTTTCCCTGTTACTTTCACGGTTAATGACCTGTCAGAAACATACCAGGACATCCATATCAAGGGTCAAATGACCGATCCTGAATGGGAAGATGTACCCATGGAGGAAGGTCCTGATTACATATGGACTGTGACCCTGAATGTTGCACCCGGGACTTACGAATGGGGTATTACAGAGTCTGGTGACGAATGGTTATTACCTGAAGGCGATAATCTTGAGTTTACGCTGGATGCAGAAGGCAACGTTACCGGTGTTGTTACTTATGACCTGCCTTTGAATGTTCAGGACTTCATGAACAACAACATTTCCATGTTCCCCAACCCTGTAAAAGAGGTTGTAACACTGCGTAGTGACAATGTAATGTCTGAAATCAGAGTGATGGATATGAGTGGTCGCGTGGTTTACTCCAGCAATGTAGTAACCGAAGAGCACCAGATCAATGTTGGTTCATTCGAAAGCGGTATTTACTTTGTACAAATCATTACTGCTGACGGTATCTTTACCGGAAAACTGCAAGTTCAGAAATAATCTGATTATTTCTCTGAATATACTCAATAGGAAAAGGGAGGCCCGCCGGGTCTCCCTTTTTTGATCATCAACCTTTAGGCTATGATGTCAACATATTCTGGATTAAGTATGACGTCCGATACCTTAAATAGCTTGAGTATGGGACTGCAGGTGTATTTCAACGGAACTCAGTTAAGCCTTGTCATGCTGGTGTGCTTTGGGCAACAATGACGGTTTTGTCTGTTCCGGTTTCGATTACCGTGAGTTTGGTTTTTCTGTCAGGTGTATCCTGGAGGATTAGGCAGGTTTACTTTTTCCTTTCCTTAAACTTACCGAAAACAGAAATCCCAGATAATTACCCGAAAGGTCATAGTACCCTCTTGTATCGGGCGAAGTAAGCATATTTGCAAATTGATACTCCCCCGATATAGTGTTTTGAAAGTTCATAACATAAATGAGGTTTGTTTTTAGCAGCACTTTATCAAGGGCATAGGAAAATCCGGTACCCACAACAAAACTTCCTTGAAATGAGTTTTCAGGACTTTCCAGGTTCAGACCAAACACTTCCCTGCTTTCTGATAGTTCCTCACTGCTAAAAGCATAAACCATATCGGCGCTGCCATGGGGAAAATACATTACTTTGAATCCGGTTAGAAATGAAGCAAATGACTTTTTTGATGTCTGGATATTTAGCTTTAACAACAATGGCGAAGAAAAAGTCACGATAGAATACTTCTTAACATGATCCGTATAATCCTGATAAAAGTGACTGTAAATATCCGTTTGTTTTATAGTAAATTCTAAATTATAAACCGGTTCAATCGTCGTATAAAAGCCAGTTACGAATGACCATTTTTTATCAGGATAAAAATCATATTCGAATCCTGCATTAAAGCCTGAAATGGGTTTATTCTCAAAAGTATAATCTCCGTATTGAGGAGTTAAAGTAGCCCGGTCATAAATAACAGGCCCTGCAAATACACTCCAATTGCGATATTTACTAAGTGCAGGATAATCTGCTTTCTGTTGTGCCTGGCCAGGCAGAGGAAAAATAATGGTGAGGATTAACCCAACCATTATTTTTAGTTCAAGTGGAAGCCTTGTCGTACCTGAACTTTTTCTGAGGAATTGCCTGCATTGATATTTGGCAAGTTCAATAATTGAAATAAATGATTTCATCGTAATTATTTAGTGTGTGGAGCCCTTGTTTAATTTGTGCAGTATGCATGTCAATGTTTATCTCCTCTTAACTATATGTTTTTTGGATATTAGTTGTTTTTTTGGTGTTAAACCATGCAATGGTTGACTTTAAACGTTGTTTATCTATTTTAAATTGTTTCGTAACAATTGAAATGTAAAAATAAATTGCATTTTGTTTTCATTAATTAACCAAAATAACTTGCAGACAGCGAAATCCTTTTTGCCCAATCCTGATTGCTGCCATTTATTTCTACTTTGACATATTACGATTTGTTTAGTCTGAAATAGTTGAGGTATATAAAACCAGCAACCTATCTTTTTCTGAAGCATGCAGGCCAGTAAAAGTCGGCGATTATTGGGAGTGATCATTCAATTTGAAAACCTTATTTGTCTTCCGCCAACCTTAGTAGAAATGAAATTATAAACAGTTAATTGAACCTT
Source organism: Sphingobacteriia bacterium (assembly GCA_011390575.1). Taxonomy (GTDB): domain Bacteria; phylum Bacteroidota; class Bacteroidia; order Bacteroidales; family UBA7960; genus SKVR01. Next base: position 2,634 of record JAABSE010000165.1, on the reverse strand, counting down.
ATTACCTTATTGGAAAAAGATTGATCCGCAGATGTGCAATAAGGTAATAAGGTTCAAAATTATTCTAATATGCACATTCCTACTAAGGTTCAATGTATTTATAAAATAAGGTTTCCACTTGGACAAAATAAGTTTAAGTATTTTTACAAATGTGTCAAAGTAGGATTAATATTGTATTTCAATATAAAAAACGCAAAGCATTCCCAAAAATGCTTTGCGTTCTTTTAAGGAGGTAAGTGATCTTCTCCCAAATTTTCTATACAGTGTTATTGAACAGCCTTAAGTGCTTCTTCCACAGCGGCAAAAATGGGCTCATTGCTGATTTGTTCGCCAACGGCACGTTCCATCCACTGGCGGGGTGTTAGTTGTCCAATTGAGTAAATACGCATTATCTCTTCGGCAAAATCTTTGTCAGCAATGTAATCCTCCAGCTGGAACATGATCAGGCGACCGTAGGGATAATTCATCAGGTACAAGGGCGACTGTATCATATGGGAGTAGATGGCAAGCAATGGAATGTCTTCATCACCAAAAATATCGGCATAATATTCGTTCCAAACCTCCTTGGCAATGCGGGTTACAGCATCTTTGAGCTGTTGCGCGGTAGCATCCGGATTGTCGTACAGCCATTTCCACACTTCCATATCAACCATTGATACGCCCATCATTTCGTAGTTATCCCAGAAAACGTCCAAAGCTTCAAGATGCTCCATCATGGGGTCGGCTTGGTCTATACCAAGGAGTTGCAGGTCGCGTTTCTGAAACATAAATGCAATGGCCTCGGTGAATGCTGTATTGGGAACACCATTGATAAAGTAGTTGTCCACCATGTGGTTGCTGATGGTTTGTTCCACATTGTGACCAAACTCGTGTACCGCAATGTTGTACCCTTTGTAGTCCATACCATCGGCACCGATGCGGGTGCGCAGGTGCGATGGCATTTCGCGCATGGAGGCACCCATGGCATGACCTGATCCACGGGCTGCGTCCACATCAATTCTGGCAGCCATAAACTCAGCCATCTGATCATCAAATCCCAAATCTATAAGTTGTCGGGCCAAATCGGCATCCAGGGCTGCTGCATCAGGATAGCGTTCTTGGGTGATTTCATTTAGCTCGGATTCAGAGATGCCTGCTCGACCTACAAAGCCATTGTACCACAGGTCAAAGGGGCGCAGGTCGCGGCCCAGGCGCTCGCTGATGATCTTGCCTACATCACGCAGCAGGGGAGAGGAAGCGTACTCTTTGAAAAGGCCTGATACTTCTTCGTAAGGAATTTCCATGCTGCTCTCAAAACGACGCTTAATGTAAGTGTCCAGGTTGGCATAATAAGGATCCAGGTTTTTCATGGCCCTGAAATTGTCCAGCAGATACTGGTAACGACGGATGTCTTCTTCTTCGAAGTCCACTTTCTGGCCGTTTTGAAATACTTCGTTGGTATGGGGGTTCCAGTTGTATTCGGGGTTGTTGATTACCTCTATGGGAATATCCTGGTTGATGATGCGCAGCATTACCTTGTAGAGCATCTCCTGTTTGGGCAGCCCATCAGGCTCACCGTAGTTTGATTTGATTTCGTCACGGATGTTCCAGTGGGCCAGCAGGCGCATGTTTTCAGGGAAGAGGGTTTCTCCCTGCTCGTTTACCAGTTTGCCGGCATATACGTTATACTCCGAAATGTAAAGGCGACCTTCGCTGTAAATGCGGTTGTTTTCCTGCAATATGTTTGCCGGAATCCTTGCGCTGAAATAGTCTCCCAGGCGGGCAAATCCCCACTGGCGGTCATCCCAGTCGCCGCCCATCTCGTTTTTCTCTTCCAGGCTGTAATGAGGGAAGTTGAGCACAATGATGAAGGCAATTTTGTTTTTGAAAAGGTCATCCTGCACATGGGCTGCGGGGCTGTATGAGCCAAAAAGCTGGTCAATTTGGTGAATGGGGCCGCGATCTTCGTGGATCTGGCGGTTGAGCTCTACCCCTATGCGACCCAGGTAGCCGTAAAGGTATTCGAAATTGTTGGTAAGACGGTCGAACACCAGATCAAGCTCTTCGCGGTCAGCAATAAAATTTTCTGCGCAAAATGTTTCGAAGTCGGCAGCGCTGCCATCAGATGTTCGCCACAAATCTGCTGCTCTTTTCACGCCACGCTCTATGCGAAAGGCTTCTTCAGAGCCATGCTTTTCTATGAGCTGGTCAATGACCTTCTCAACAGTGGCATCACCAACAGGGCTGGTGCCACTCTCTTCAGCTGCCGGTGCCTGACAGGCAGCTGTTACAATGGCTAATGCTAAAATGTAAATAAGTTTCTTCATGTTATTGTAGTATTGGGTGACTGTATATTGTATTAACTGGGCAAACCTACGGATTTTTTTTAAATTGATTATTATACTCTCTAATAGTTGTTGAACATGTGCTTTCGTTAAGTTCGACAGGTGCTTATTTAAGTCATGATTCTTAAAGTAAATCTAATTTAACCTTAACATGCCTGGTTTCTTTTCTGCGTACTATTGCACTTTCAATTGATAAGAAAATCATATCCGACAACACTATGAAATCTATCCGACAACAGTTTTTGGCTGCGGCAATAGCTATTGTTATTTTTTTAATTGCCCTGGGATTCTTTACCCGGTTTTCTATCAG
>JAABSE010000164.1 GCA_011390575.1 Sphingobacteriia bacterium | reverse complement strand
TATGTTGGTTTGTCCGGGGCCCATGAATGTGATGGTTAGCAGATTCTCCTCAATTGCTGCCGAGGCAACTTCAGGAAAAGAATTAACGGTAACCTCAAAAGAGGGGTTTCCATCTGCAAAGGTTTCAAAATGGTTGTTCAGATCAATGATAACCGGCTCCTCGCCGGCAACTCCCGAAATGTTCTCCATTGTATTGGCTACAATGGAAGGAGGTGTTTTGGTTACTTTCACAATGGGTCTGCCAAATCCGAGCAGGAAAACTTCGTTTCCTTCTTCATGCTGGGTAATGTCTCCGCTTGCGTGAATATAGGTTAACCAATCCGTATCATCGGAAGTTGTCCCGATAATCTCATAATTGTCATCTTCACCTTCATTGCCATTCCACATAGCAATATGTTTGTCAGGGAAACCATTGAGGGAGAAAAGCACATGGCCGGCATCATCCACTGCCAAATCATAGGCACCCGCAGGCAGGCTGCTTAATGTATCTGCATGGTTTGGCGTAAGAAAGGGAGATTCCGGATTGCTGATAACTTCAGAGATGTCCTCTGCAGCAAATCGCAAGAGCACATTGTCTTCGGAAAAATGGTAAGTGGCAAAATACAGATTTCCCTGTGCATCAAGATTAAATCCTGCCGGACTGCCGCCTGTTTCGATGATTTTTTGGTGGTTGTCAGCTATAGTATCCAGCAGATAAACAGCATTGGGATCACCCCATGGTGCTCCCGATACCAGGATGGCTTCTCCATAAAAAGTCAGGGATACATTCCCCGGCAGTGTTGCCACATGGTGCCATTCGCCTGATGCAATATCGATGCGGAAAATCCGGTCGTCAGTATTGCCTGAAATGGTAAACCCGGCCCATAGCTGATTGCCATCGGGCGAAACAGTTAAAAAAGAGGGCCATGCATTATAGTCCGAGGGTTTGTTAGTGGAAAAAATCTCCTGGCCATTTTCCAGATCAAAGCCTTTGATTTCATTGCCCGGATTGGCATACAAGGTTTGCCCGGATACATCAAAAGAGGAAAAAGTATCGAATTCGGGCAGAATCTCCTCCACTTGGTAGCCTTCTGCTGGCTCAAGGTAAGGTTGTGCCTGGGTAGAAAAGGTTCCGGCAATGACAAGCACCATCATCAGGATAAAAGGAGTAATTCTTTCCGTTGTGAGGAATGTGTTTTGGAGAGCCATTTTCATGCGGTGAGATTTTCTCAATGGATTGTTGTGGGTGAAAGGGTAACGAATTAAACCATTCATTTTTTAGAATTTAGAAAATTAATAAATGGTAACCCGCGGGATAGAAAATCAGAAAGGAAACCTGAGCAAAACGGATGCAGGTATTTCAATCTGTCGCTTTTCGCCCGAAAGCTACGTGATGACTAACTGATTTGGCAGGTCTTCTGACTCTCCTGGTTGGCCGGCTCCTTCCCATCCCGCCGGGGCGAAACAGTGGATCTTTGCCGGTAACACATTCCCGAATCATTCGGGATCAGGATTACAGCTACGGGGATAGCTCCGGATTTACACCGGATTCCCTTTTAATCGGTAATGAACCAAATCTGGTGGCAAAGGTAATACAATTGTAAAAATCAGGGGAATCCTGCAAAAAAAATGTCAGAATTACTCCATCTTATGATTGGTTCTATGCTGAATCTCCAGACATACCTTAGCAGTTGCTGGAATTATCATAAGATAGAAACTATCAATGACAGGATCTTTGAAGAACTGGTAATTGAAGTGGTTTTTTTCAATTTTGAGGAACCCTAACCTGGAATTTCTAATATAATATTGAGGCTATTGACTATTTTTTTTTACATTTTTCTTATAATGTTTAGTCGGCATATCGGGAAGATACTCAGTAATATCCAATGTATAGCCATTTTGGCTAAAGAGGCGGTTTTTGAAGAATCTGGGGCCCAGATCATCGTTACGAATACTAAAAACAGGTTGGCCCGTTTGAAAATCCATTAGAATAAGTTGCTTCCCTGTCATATGATGATGATGCAAAAGCATGTAGCCGGTTATGGGGTCAAAATTACCAATGGTCATCCCTGCTTCAGGAAGTTGCCACGACTGTTCAAGAGAATACGCAGGCAGGGTGCGAAGCTCAAGAATATTACTATTGGTGGCGATGATAAAGATCTTATCGGGCTCGGTGGGATGAAAAGCTATGGATTCGTAGGGCAGTGAACTGTTGTAGATCTGTTCAAATTCATAATTGTTGTGGCTGTAAATCCATAAGCCCGATTGCTGGCCGGTAAAAGCTGCATAGCTAGCATCAATTGACAGGTCGATTGCTGATATTGGGATCGTAGGATAAGCCAAAGATGCCAACTGTTGACCATTATTAATGTCAAACAGGTGGATGTGATGTGAGAAGGCGTTAGATATGTATTTGTTAGGTACGAGAGATAAAAATCTATATGGAAGAAACGGGGTTTCAAAGCTGATCACCAAAGGGTTGGTCAGATTGCTATCGGGAAAAATATAAAGATTCTCTCTACCGGAGATGACCACGGCTGTGGTTTCCTGGCTTGTTGCAATCGGGGAATGGGACGAAAGATCATTAAGGGTATAACTGCTGATCAATTCCATATTGTCCATGTCGTAAGCCATAAAATTACTTCCCTTGTGGGTGTATAGTACGTTTTCGAGACTATTATAAGCATACCGAGTAGAAAAGGTTGCATTAAAAGGGTCACCCAGATAATACATGCTTCCATCGCGTATGAAACCTGAATAGAAACAATGGTTTCCGTAAACTGGATAGGATTCCAGCAGATATCCTTGTTGTGATCCGAATCCTGGCATGGGCACCACCACCGAGGTGTCAGTTGAGGCTTGCAGAATGAAGTTATTGCCGGATGAAAGGTCGTGCCTGCCTCCATAATGAAGTCTTTGCCAGTAAATGCGCAGATAGTCTTTATTAATAGCCTCAAAGTGTATTGCAGGCTTTTCCAGATTCAGCACTACAGAGCTGTTTTCATCTGAATCTCCCCAACCTGCTTCACCATAAGACTGGGCACGGATGGTGTATTTAGCATGTCCGGCAATATAGCAGTGGTCTACAAAAGTAAGGATGTCTTGTTCAGTTATCAGTTCCTGAAAAGACGGTATGTTGTAACCTGTACGGGAGATCTGATAAGATTTAAAATTAAAATTTTCGTGGGGTGTCCAGGTTAGGGTAAGAAAACCGTTTTCATTTGGATAGTAGGAAAGGGACAGGGTAGGGGTAGGACGGTTGTCGCACAGGATAGTCCATCTTCTTTCTAATTTGTAAATCTCTGCTCCGACCTGGTCAGCCAAACTGCCACTAGAAGTTTTGAGAAAAACCTCCATATGTAAGGAATGATAACCGGCATCGAAATCATCGGGTGAGATACTGATGGGTCCCCAGGGTTCATGCAGCTCCCATACTTTCGTGCCCATAGTGAACCTGCCTTGCACAAACGGGTATTCTAAATTGGAAAAATTGTAATGAAATTGGGTAGTGCCAAACAAATACAACGTGTCGTCAGTCGAGAATAAGTTTAGTTCAATCTCCAAACTGTCGGTGGGGGGCTGCAATTCGCTTACGTATTCGCCATCCAGAGGTTTTTCACATGCATAGGCCAGGAATAGCCAATGCGCAGTTATAAGTAGTGTTGGAAATGTTATTCGGCTGTTATTCATGACGGAGATTTTTAGTCTTTGTTTTTATTAGCTTCGTGATGTTTAAACCCAGGCCGGCGCGAAGACGAATGCCGCTCCAATTAGTCTTTACATATCCACCCTCCTGGCTTATAAGAGTTTCATCCTTGTTCTTAGTACTTTTCAGGGAAGCATCATGCTCGTATTCGTAGCCAACCGAAAAATGGAGCGAGATGTAAGGGGTGAGTTCATATACCAGGCCAGGGCCAAACTCAAGATAAAAAGAATTGCTGACAAAATCTTGCTCCCAAGCCTCTTGATGGATATCATAGATTTTTACTTCCTCACTGATATTGAAAAAGGACCTTGTAACGCCAGCCCGAAAGCGGAGGAAGCCGCTAAGACGGTTTTCCACAAACATGCCATTATTATAGTTGGAATAACTCAACCCGAATCTGTAACTACTGGCTAGCATATCAAGGGCATATTGGCCGGAATAATCGGCAAGATGGTTACGTCCTCCGGTATACAGGTAGGTTAACTCAATGGATACAGAATGATATGGGCTAAGAAGATACTCTTGCGCGACCATCCAATTATAGTAGTTTGGAAATCTGTCTACTGGCTTTATTCCTTCAAAAGGGATACCTCTGTCCACAAGGTTTTTCTGGAAGTTTTTGTAGCTGTTAAGCTGATAGGTGCCGAATCCTGCATTAAAAATAGTGCGTAATTTTTGTGCCTGAACTCCGGGGTTGTAGTGTGATAACATCACCGAAAGAAGAAAAATGATCGCTGTATTTTTCATGGTTGAATGCTTTAGTGAATTTGACGATCGGGTAGAAATGTCATATGTATACTCTGACCAGGATAGAAGCTTTCTGTTGAAGAGCCTATCGCAAGTTAATATTTATATGTATGTCTTTTTTAGCCTGATGGCATTGATATTAGTTTTGGTTCTGAATCACTGTGAATGTTTGGCAGGATGATTTTTATGTTGAGTTGATTAACTTGAACCTTAAAGTATAAATGCTGTTGTCAAAAATAACAAATTCCATAATATGTGATTTTAATTTAACATATTAAATTCTGAGGAATTGTGATTTTTGGTGGAAAAGAGATTCACTTATGGGACCATTAATTTTTGTATATTGGCCTAAAGAAAAACAAAACATTTCATGAGAGAAAAATTCGATTTTATCATTGCAGGTTCAGGACTGGCGGGGTTAAGTTTGTTGTATCATTTGCTTCAGGATGATACATTAAGCAAAAAAAATATTGTAATAATTGATCCTGTAAATAAAACCAGCAACGACCGCACCTGGTGCTTCTGGGAGAAAGAGCCCGGACCTTTCGA
>JAABSE010000163.1 GCA_011390575.1 Sphingobacteriia bacterium | reverse complement strand
AGGGGGGCAACAAATCAGCGACATTGTATTCGTGATTCTCTTTTTAGTCGTTACCACCGTCATCAGCATTTACAGTGTGCCCCCGGGGCAATGGGTTATCAGCCCCCTGGGAATCATTCGGTTTTTCCCCTATTTTATCATTACGGCCATACGGGGAGGATGGGATGTGGCCCGGCGGGTCTTTTTCCGACATGTTCCTACCGATCCTGATTTTATAACCATTGAACACGGGCGGGATCCACGAAAAACCCTGATTCTTGTCTGGGTCATAAGCCTGCTTCCGGGTACCGCAAGTACCGTGCTCAACGAAGAAACCATCATCGTTCATGTGCTCGATAAAAAACTCCCTGTAAACGAAGAAGTCAGGGAGCTAAAAAAGCGAATCGATAAAATGTTCGTAAACCCCTGAACGCCCATCGCGCAGCGCAAAACGCAAAACGCCCAACTGTGCTTCTCCCAACAATTTACCCCCATTGGGGTTTATAGTGTAAAGTAACCAAAAAACATTTCCTGTTTTGAAAATTCTCCTCACCGGTGCCACCGGTTATATTGGCAAGAGATTGCTGCCTGTTCTGGTCAGCAGGGGATACACCGTTGTATGCTGTGTGCGCGATAAGACACGGTTTTCGCCGCCTGAACCGCTGAAAAAGAGCATTGAGGTAGTGGAAGTGGATTTCCTGGAAAAGCAAACCCTCGACAATATACCTCGCGATATTGAAGGCGCCTACTACCTGATGCACTCCATGTCCACCTCCACCAGATATGATGAACTGGAACTGAAAACTGCCCGCAATTTCCGGGAAACCATGGAGCAAACCAAGGTGAAACATGTGGTGTATCTCAGCGGGATGATCAACGAGGATACCCTTTCCAAACATCTTGCCTCACGAAAAGCCGTGGAAGAAGAACTGGGGAAGGGGAAGTATCATTTCACAACCCTGAGAGCGGGCATCATTATTGGGTCGGGGAGTGCTTCTTTCGAGATTATCCGTGACCTGGTAGAAAAACTTCCCGTGATGATTGCCCCCCGCTGGCTCAACACCCGGTGTCAGCCCATTTCTATTAAAGATGTGATAACCTTTCTGGATAAAACCCTTTTCCATCCTGAGACCTATAACCGGAATTTTGACATCGGAGGTCCCGATGTGCTGACCTACAAAGAAATGCTGCTGGAGTTTGGTCGGGTGAGGGGATTGAAAAGATGGATTGGCATTGTGCCGGTGATGACCCCCAAACTTTCCTCTTACTGGCTCTATTTTATTACTTCTACTTCCTACCGCCTGGCCACCTCGCTGGTGAGTAGTATGAAAGTGGAAGTGGTGGCCCGCGACGATGAAATCAATCATATTCTCGAAGTCAGCCCCATGGATTATGAAACAGCCCTGCGGCGTACCTTCTCGGCCATTGAAACCAATGAAGTGGTGAGCAGCTGGAAGGATTCACTGGTGAGTGGTCGTATCAACCAACAGTTGTCAGCCTTCATCAATGTGCCACAAAATGGGTGCTTTGTAGACCAGCGTGTGCGCACCGTCCGTGACCGGCAACGAACCCTGGATGCCCTCTGGCGCATCGGCGGCCAGACCGGCTGGTATTATGCCAGCTGGCTGTGGAAAATGCGCGGTATCATGGATAAATTTTCGGGCGGTGTGGGCCTGCGGCGGGGACGAACCCATCCCGATCGTATCGACCCGGGCGATGCCGTTGATTTCTGGCGCGTGCTCTATGCCAGCCGCAAAGAAGGGCGACTGCTGCTTTTTGCCGAGATGAAACTCCCCGGCGAAGCATGGCTGGAGTTTAAAATTGTGGAAGATAAGCTTTATCAAACCGCCACTTTCAGACCCAAAGGGTTGTGGGGAAGAATGTACTGGTACTCAGTGGTGCCCTTCCATCATCTTATTTTCAGGGGAATGATTCGTCAGTTGGTGAAATGAAATGGATTTTGCCCGTGCGAAGCACGAAAAATCAAATATTAAGTTCCCTTATGATATTTTCACTGTTTTCTGGATAGGATACCCATTTTTAAATAGAAACTTCATCGTTCGTCTACTTATCGTAAGTTGGCAATGAATATTGTACATTGCGTTCTCCGGCCTTGGATTTTTTCCGGTAACAAGTCGAAGCGAAACGGAGCTTTTTGGGAACCGAGCCCTTAGGCGAGCTCAATGTGACCTATAAAATCAAATTATGGCACATTAACTTTGCAGTTTCGCAAAAGCAGAAATTATAAGTAAATGCTCATTAATTAAGCTTTGCGGAACATTCAAACTTCCAGCGAAGTGAGCTTCAGACTTGTCGGAACCGAAGCCCGAAGGGCAAGCTCAATGTGACCTTTTTATTAAAATTATTTCCACATTAAAATATCCGAAGCCTTGATTTTTTGCTGCTTTTTGATCAAGCAACCGAGCATTAAGGCGAGCTCAATGTGGCCGATATAATCAAATTATGATCACATTAAAAAGCAGAAGAAAGAAAAAAATCGGGACGCCCTTATTGCAAGGCACAAATCAAAAAAAACATCTTTAAGTGGTAATTATATTTTTAGCTGAAAATTTTCGTAAAAACAGATGTGTAGCCTGAAAAATCAAATATCAAGCTCTCTGATGATATCTTTCAACGTTTGGGCAGAATGCCTGAACTGCTGCTGCTCCAGCTCCGACAGCTTAAGATCAAGGTAATGCACCACTCCGCTTCTGTTTACCAGCGAAGGCAGACTGATGCATACATCGCTTATCTGGTAGTAGTCGTTGATCAGGGTGGATACCGGCAAGATAGAATTTTCGTTGCGCAAAATGGCACGTGTGATTTTTACCAGCGACAAGGCAATGGAATAGCTGGTAGCTCCCTTGGCGGCAATGATTTCTCCTGCCGATTCCTTTACTTTACGAAAGATATCCGAGAAAACATTCTTGTAGTCGGTTAGTCCGGCATACATGGTGCTGTATTTCTCTATGGGCATGCCTGCAATGGTGGCATTGCTCCACACCGGCAATTCTGTGTCGCCATGTTCACCGATGATATAGGCGTGGACATTGGTGGAGTCAACCTTGCAATGATCGCTGAGCATATACCGCAAACGCGCCGTGTCGAGCACCGTGCCCGAGCCAATAACCCGACCGGAGGGCAAGCCGGAGATTTTCCATGTACACCAGGTAAGAATATCCACAGGGTTGGTAACCACCAGCAGGATTGCTTCTGTGGTATATTTCAGGATGTCGGGAATCAGCTTTTTGTATATCTCCAGGTTATCTCTGGCCAGATCGGTCCGGCTCTGGCCGGGTTTGCGGTTGGCACCGGCAGTAATCACCACAATGTCGGCATCAGCACATCCTTCAAACCCTGCAGGATGAATCCGGGTGGGATGGGCAAAACTGAGTCCATGGTTCAGATCCATGCACTCCCCCCGGGCCAGTGCTTCGTTTTTGTCAATCAACACAATTTCACGCGCCAACCCGCTGGTCATCAGCGAGAAGGCGTAAGTACTGCCAACATTTCCTGCACCTATAATGGCTATTTTGGGATGTAAAGATTGCACGGGTCTGTATTTTTGATTTATAGTATTTTTCCAATACTTTTTTTCTCCTGGCGTTTGGCATCTTTCGCCGCCCTTTTTTCTTTCAGGTTCTTTACAGGAGCTTTTTTCGCCGTCTTTTCGTTTTTGGCGTCTTTGGATTTTGACATTTTCTGTATATTAAGTTTGTACGTGTAAAGATACGAATAATAGCAGTATGCCGTACTTCTCCCGTTGAATTAGTCCTTGCAGGTAAACGCAGTCTGATGCGCTGCTCTTGTTTGAAAACATTCGGGTATATTTGTTACATTCGCATCAAAATAATAAAAGGATAATGGTTTCTTACCAATAAAAAATCACTGTAATGATAAAGAAATTAATACCCATCACGTTTTTACTATTGGTAAGCTTTGTATTAAAAGCACAAAACGACATCATGCTGCAAACCTTTTACTGGGATGTGCCCGTGGATGCAGAAAACAAAAACGGGCTTTGGTGGGACAACCTCACCCAAAAGGCAGATGAATTCAGAAGCCTGGGCATTTCCGGCCTGTGGATCCCGGCTCCCTCCAAAGGAAACTGGGGGATTTATGATATGGGCTACGGGGTGTATGATCATTACGATCTGGGAAACTATGACCAGAAAGGATCGGTGGAAACCCGCTTCGGTAGCAGGGCGGAACTGGAAAACATGGTCCGTGCCATGCAGGATACCACCGATGGTAAAAGCTACGTCGAAGTGTATGCCGATATCATCCTCAATCATATGTATGCCTCCGATGAGAATCTGGAGCCCAACCCTGTCGTAAAACAATATGTTTTTGATGAGGCTTTCCGCCTTGGAGAGCAGCGGGTGCCCTATCCCACCAACGAGATCAGATGGGTAATGCCTGACGCAGCGCCCGGCGAATACCTGATCAAAGTAAAAGGATACCATCTCGATTTTGAAGCATCCCCTAACCAGCGGGGCTATGAAATACAAACGGACTATGAAGGAAGCGGCTTCCATGATGCTTTTGTCTGGGCCGCCCGGCAGGAGAAAGATGATATCATTCCATTTCCTTCTTCAGGCAGTACAGTAAGGAATTTCATTGATCTTCCGAACGACATGGATACCTACCGGGTGGTTGTGTCCGAAAAAACCGACATCATCCTCCGGTTATCGGCCTGGCAATTGAATGAAGACAAATGGGAATGGACCGACCAGACCAATGGCTACTACCCGGCGGAAATTCATTTCCAGGGAGCCGATATTGCTCCGCAAAAGCTGGAGGCCCATACCCCCACCAGGTATTTTTATCCCGAACGCCAGCATAATGAGCCCCGCTATGAATGGAATTATTCCCATTTTCAACCCGCCGATAATAAGGGCTGGCTGGGAGACTGGGGCGGGGAGGGGGAGCTGATTCCGCATACCAAAGCCTTTGGCAATGACCTTAATACCTTCGACCCGCAAGTCCGGCAACGCCTCAAA
>JAABSE010000162.1 GCA_011390575.1 Sphingobacteriia bacterium | reverse complement strand
ATACCTAAGCCCCAAGCCCAATGCAGTTTCAGCGGTATCTAGTCTGTCGGGCTCTCCTGTTTCGGGCCGTAAAAATACCATAGAATATACAGAATTTAACAAGGTTTCCCGTCTGCAATTGTACCATACTGTAATACCTACCCATACTTATGATATTACCTATGGACCTGATGATCAAAGGAGAAAAACGGCAAGTCAAAGTGTTTTTGGGGATGAAAAAACCACCATTTATGTAAACGGTGGCCTTTACGAAGAACGTTGCAATGGTGAAATGCTTCATTATATAGCTACGCCGGCAGGCCTTTCTGCAGTAGTAGTTACGCATAAAATTGACCCATCAAAAAAAGATATTTACTATCTTTACAACGATCATTTAGGTTCTTTGATAGCTGCCACCCAGCGCGGCAGCACTGTATTGGAAGAGTTCAGTTATGACCCATGGGGTAGAAGACGCAATCCCAACGACTGGAACGACTACGATGTAGCATCACCCACGCTGTTTACCCGTGGGTTTACCGGGCATGAACATATTGGAGCGTATGGCCTTATCAATATGAATGGCCGTGTAGGAGTTTATCCCGCTTTTTCAGCGGGAATGCCCGCCTGGGCCGCTTCCTCAGCCCCGACCCGTATGTTCAGGCACCCGATTATTCCCAGAGTTTTAACCGGTATAGCTATGTGTGGAACAACCCGTTGAAGTATACGGATCCGGATGGGGAGTTTATTTTTACTATACTTGCAGCTATTTTTGCTCCGCCTTTGCTCCCTTTAGCAATCGCAGCAGATATGGGTGGCATGATGAATATGGCACTAAATTCATCAAATATAGATAACGGATGGAAAGCCCTTGGTTATTATGGTATTGGTGCAGCTGCCGGTGCAATTGGGGCAGGAGTTGGAATGGGAGTGTCAACTGCATTAGCCGGAGGGTCATTTTGGGCGGGAGTAGCAGGGACCTCATTACATGTTTCAACAGGTTTTGCTGCAGGTTTTGTATCAGGTGCTGCAGGAGGATTTTCGGGTGGTTTCGTTAGTGGCTTTGGAAATGCAGCAATAAACTCAGAAAAAAGTTTTTCTGAAATGCTTCTTTCAGGATTAGATTCTGGATGGAAAGGAGCAATTTTTGGAGGAATAGCTGGTGGTATATTTGGAGGTTTCGATGCTATTAAAAATGATCGAAACTTTTGGACTGGAGCAGAAAAACAGCATGGTTTAGTGAGAATAAACCCCGATGGTTCTACAAGTTTTGCAGATATAAATGATGTAAGAAATAATAATACAAGAGATGGCTTTAGAACTAACCTGGATAATAATAAAGGAGTTTCGATTGATGGAAATGGGCGGATTACTATAAGGCATGCTAGGTCTATCAACAGAATCACAAATATGGAGAGCTCGATATATAATCCTATTAGAGATGTAATAATAGGTCGAAGAGGTCTTTCATTTACACCTTGGTTTGATTCGCCGAATCAGGTATTATTGTTTGGTTATCGTTATCATAGCAATCCTATTACTTCTATAAAAGACCTTTTTTATTTTAGATTACGTTAGGCAAAATGAAAAGAAAATTATTTCTTGTATTAAATATAGTTGCATTTTATGTTATTTTAAACGGGCAAAATATACCTGTTTACGATACCCTTAATATAAATTTTCAATGGGTTGCTTTTTTTTGCGATAGCTCAGTGCAAAAATATACCAGGTTTTTAGATGATAATGGAACTTTAACTTTTCAAGAAGGACATATTGATTTAGAAGAATTAGATGAAGATTTTGTACGGCACACATTTTTAAAGGATGGAGCCGTCAAAAGTGTTATCAAAAAGTTTCACTTTATAAATGATGTGGATACAATTAATAACTATTATTTTTCCAATAAGCATACATGTGAACTTAAATCAGATGTAAGCTACAATAAGCTAATAGGTTCTTATATTTTAAGGGAAGCTGGTTACGAAAAATTGGATAGTACTGGATTTTCAAATGAAATACGAATTTTGTATCCTTTAGAATATCTTAATTTGGGCAATAATTATAAAATCATTTTAGTGAGTATTAGCAATAACCGGGTAACTCTCAACAGTGTTGTTTTAAGGTCTTTAAGTCGGGAAGGATTTATAATTGAAGAAGGAAAAGAAAAAGAGTTGAGTATAAGACAAATACGTCGACTAAAAAGGCAAATGCAAGAGGTTCAGTTGTTTGATGATGTTTATTGTTTAAAACCTGGTAATCCTTGGATTATGGAGGTAAATACCCAATCAGATTTGAAAACTTTCTTTATTTCAAATTATTGCTTACGGCAATCAAGAAACCTTAGACCTATTGGAACACTTTGTTTCAAAATAGTCCAATTGTCAAAATAAATTCTTTCCTTTTGTTCTCAGAAAATCGCTCTTTGATAGCTGCCACCTAGTGCGGTAGCAGTGTTTTAGAGGAGTTTAGAGGAGTTTATCCCGCTTTTTCAGCGGGAATGCCCGGCTGGGCCGCTTCCTCAGCCCCGACCCGTATGTGCAGGCGCCGGATTATTCGCAGAGTTATAACCGGTATAGCTATTGCATCAACAACCCACTTAAGTATGTGGATCCTGATGGGGAGTTTTGGCACCTGGTTATCGGCGCTGTGATTGGAGGCACAATAAACTGGATTGCACATGGAGCTGAATTTAGCTGGGAGGGGCTTGGTTATTTTGGTGTTGGTGCCGTAGCTGGGGCGTTATCCGCTGGTATTGGAGCGGGTGTCAATGTGGCACTTTCTGGAGCAGGTACATTTGGAGCAGGTTTTCTTGGAAATGCTGCAGCGGTAGGGATGGGGTTTAACGTTGGTTTTGTTGCTGGAGCATCAAGCGGTTTCGCGGGAGGTTTTGCAGGTGAATTTGGTAATGTTCTTCTGGATAACGGTAATATTGGCGATGCATTCAAAGGTGGTTTAATTAAAGGAGGCTGGGGTGCATTAGGCGGAGCGGTGATTGGGGGTATTTCTGGGGGAATTAATGCCAAACTGAATAATAGAGATTTTTGGACAGGGTCCGAAAAATTCGAAAAGAGATGGGTGACTAATGGCCGTGGAATGATTTCTTTAGAAGAATGGGAAGCCAGCCAAAGCAATGCCACAAAAAATCATTATTTAGTAAAACTCGAACCTTCAGAAGATCCGATATCCCTAACAATCAATTTACCGAAAAATACAAGATTTGAAGGGTTAGTCTGGGAAAGAGGTGCTGATTTTACAAATAGGACTATTGGACGTAATTCGGTAACCTTGTTTTTTTCGGGAGGAACTGCAGGCAATTATGTTGGACTACAAGTTATGACAAGAAACACTGTAATTAACCAATTAAGCACTGGTGGAGTTTTTCATAGTGTTGATCTTGCCAGTGACCCAAAATTTTGGTGGTCTTTTGTTACGAAGCTTAAACTTTAACTCCAATAAAATTAATTATGAATGCAAATTTTACTTTCAGGCTCCTAAGTTGGCTTTTTTTAGTTTGTTATTTCATCCCCAATGCCAAATCAAGTGTTACAGAGTTCTATCAAAATAAGGGTGATACCGTAATATGCTCAGTGATTAGGAAAAATATCATGTTTTTTTCTGATGGACAGTTTCATCCATTTTCAATACAGTTAAAGAATTACGGATATTTTGAGCCGTTGTATTTTTATCTTGATATCAAATATGGGTTTTATGAGCCTGTTGATAGCCTGTGGAAGAGAGTTTATTACGATCCTTGTCTTGCTGAGTCCAATCAGGTCCTTATTTCATCCGGTAAAGACATCTACATTGATATAGATAAAACAGATACTCTGATCAGTTATTTCTCAGGAAATAGAAAAGTTGAAAGGAAAGAGGGAGATTATAAGTTGTTGACAGATACTGTTAAACTATCCCGGGAGTTGGAATACTCTTACTTGCTGAGGGAAATAGGCAAGGAGCCATTATGGATGAGAGAAGATGGGGAAGAGTTGAGAGTAGTCTTTGTGCATAAGCATCATAGTTTTGTTAGAAAAAAACGTTTAATGCACGTGATATTTACACCGGAAACCGCTAAGTTACACTTCACTGAAATCGATACAGAAAGCTCCCAACATATACATATTGTCAGAAATGAATTTTCCAATCTGAGAACGCCAGACCGAGAGGAGTTAGAGAGTCGGATAAAAAACACTGATTTTTATGCTGTGCAATCACTTAATTATGATTACAATGATTTGTATTTTGATGGCTATCGTCCTTACGAATTTCTAATTGAGTACAAAAAGGAAGATGCATATTATTATGCTATAATGTTTGATATGGATATTAGAGAACCCAAAGATGACCCCCGAAGAAATGCAGCAATAGTAAAAAACCTAACGAGGAGTTATTACATCGATTACTTTTTACCGAATCTTAGAACAATTATAAGAAACTGGTTTAAAGGCAGACGTGAATGAATTAGGGTTACTTCTTTCTCAATTTTTTAACTGCATACTATATAAAAAAGAGTTCATATTTGAAATGAAAAATCTCTATCACGGTTGTTGAATGCCAACTATCCTTTTCTCAAGGGTTGCACCCATACATATTGCTGTTTAACCCTTTCAGGGTTTTAGCTGCAGTTAATTAATGGTTTATATATGATTAAATATGGTGTGTTTACTATCTTTATTACGATCATTAAGGTTCTTTGATAGCTGCTACCCAGCGCGGCAGCACTGTATTGGAAGAGTTTAGCGGAGTTTATCCCGCTAACCCGTGTTCAGTGAATGTTGCTTTTGGTGAGCTTGCGAAACCAAAAGCAACCATGAACAATTCCCCGGGAGGCAAAGCCGAACGGGGAGGGAAGACGCCGCAACCCCAACGACTGGAACGACTACGATGTAGCCGAATCCACCCTGTTTACCCGTGGGTTTACCGGGAGTGCCTGTCCCGTTCGTGCGGGAAACATATTGGAGCATATAGCCTAATCAATATGAATGGCCGTGTTTACGATGCCCGCCTGGGCCGCTTCCTCAGCCCCGACCCGTATGTGCAGGCGCCGGATTATTCGCAGAGTTATAACCGGTATAGCTATTG
>JAABSE010000161.1 GCA_011390575.1 Sphingobacteriia bacterium | reverse complement strand
GGTTAAAGATTTATACCACCCTTGATTACGACCTTCAGTTGCTGGCCGAAGCAGCCATAAAATCTCAGCTTACCAAACAACAAAAGATCATGGATGCTTTTTACAGGAATCAATCCCCTGAAAGAGCCTCTTCATTGGTAAACAATTTGATGCGCAATACCCACCGCTATAAATCGCTCAAAAAAAGGAAAGCAGAAGCTGCAGAAATTAAAGAAGAGTTTTCCACACCGGTTGCGATGGAGTTATTCGGATGGGAGGGGCCCACGCCTGTAAATATCTCCCCTATGGACTCCATTTTCAAAATGCAGCAAATACTTCATAGTGCGCTTGTTTCCATCGATCCCGGCAATGGACATGTGAAAGCCTGGGTGGGAGGCAATGATTTCCGGTATTTTCAGCATGAAAATGTTTTGAGCCAAAGACAGGCCGGTTCTACTTTTAAGCCTTTTGTGTATGCCACAGCTTTGCAACAGGGTATCGACCCCTGCGAATACGTTAAGAATGAACAGACCATATACGAAGATTATGACAACTGGAGCCCTGTCAACAGCCGTGGAGAATACGAGGGATACTATAATATGACCGGAGCTCTTGCAAATTCCATCAATACTGTTTCGGCGCATTATATAAGCCTTACCGGGATAATGCCGGTTATAACAACTGCCCGCAATTGTGGCATTCAGTCAGAAATGCCAAGGGTTCCGTCTCTGGCCTTGGGTACAGCTAATGTTAACCTGCTGGAATTAACAGCTTCATACGGTGTATTTCTGAAAGAAGGTGTTCCTGTTGACCCCATCTGGCTATTAAAAGTGGAAGATAAAAGCGGAAAGGTATTGTTTGAAAACAAAAAGCAACAACCTTACGATCCGGTTATTGCAGCTGATGCAGCTTTGATGACCCGCCATATGCTTCAGGCAGTTGTTGACAGCGGCACAGCCGGTTCATTGCGATACAATTCGGGACTTCAAGGTGCCCTGGGAGGAAAAACCGGCACTTCACAAAATAACGCTGACACATGGTTCGTGGGGTTTAGCCCCAATCTTATTACCGGAGTGTGGACCGGGGTTGAGAATCCGGCTTTTGCCAATATTTATAAGGCTCCCCTGGGTTCCGGGGGAAGTGCAGTACCCGTCTGGGGCGATTACCACCGCAGGATTCAGCACCATCCTGATATACGTAAGTTTACACGAGGAAACTTCAGCCCTTTGCCCGACACACTTACAGCAAAGCTTGGCTGTGCCATGTACCTGGAAGAACTTCCGGTTAACTGGTGGGAGTCTTTATTTGGACCTGCAGACACCGACACAGACCAAAGGCAACGCAGAAGAGAAAGAAAAGAAGATGAAGAAAAGCCCCGAAGCCGTTTACGGCGTTGGCTGGAAGATATATTTTAAATCCCGGAACCAGGATTAATTGCGTCTTCTGCCCGGCGAGTCGGATCTGCCACGCCCTTCGCGATATAATTTCCTGTTAAAATCCCTTTCGGCATTGTAAAGCAGTATCACCTTTTTCACGGGCAGAATTTGCTTAAACTTCTCGTGGTATTCACGGCGCAAGGCCACCATATCTTCCATGTTGCGGATGTCTTCATCAGCCAGTTCCATTAATTCTGATTCTGAAAGCTTATCTATATCCGTAACATCTTTACGCTCTTCACGATGAAGAATCATCATCTGGTTGCGTTTTTGATTGTATTCATTATAAACCGGCCAGAAAACCTGTGCCTCCTCCGGTGTAAGAGAAAGCTCCTGTGTAATGAAGGCAATTCGTTTTGCTTCCATCTGACGGTATTGTTCCTGCCTTTGCCCCATACCCGGCTGGCCTGTTAACATAACCGGCAGTAAGAGTATCGTTGCAAGGGTAAGCCATTGGATTGATTGAAAAGTTTTCATATTGCTATAAGTTTTGGTGTAATTAATTGTCTAATAATCCAAACTACTATCATCAAAAGGTCTGTCCATAAAATAGAGACTGTAATCAATCAGGTAGTCCATTTCTATTTGATCTTCAACAGAATTTTGAGTCATTGTCTCTTCCTGCGGCTCTTCATAATCATCAAAAATAATGTCGTAATAAACATCAGACTGATACTCTGCATACCACTCCAGCTGGGGATCGAAATAAGCTTCATCAGCAAAACCATTCAAATCCTGCGAGGTATCCTTCAACAGGAAGAAATAACCGGCCACCAGGAGCATTACTGCAGCAACTCCGATAAAGGCCAACCGGGGCACCCCATAAAAACCGGGGTCAGTCTGTTTCCTTCGGGATTTCAGAATTTTCTCCTGTACCTCTGAGGGGAAAGCATCAAAATAATTCTCAGGCACAGAAAACGGATTTTCTTTGCTGAGCTTTTCCAAGTGGGGTGCAATTTCCCGTAATTCTTTTTTTACATTATCTTTTTCCATAACCTGGGTATTATTTAGTTAGACGCCTGAAACCGTCAATGGTTTAAGCATCCTTTACATAATCTTCAATTTTCTTTGCTGCATGATGATAGGATGCTTTCAATGCACCTACTGATGTGTCGAGAACCTGCGACATCTGCTCGTACTTCATTTCTTCATAGTACCTGAGATTAAAAACCACACGTTGTTTCTCGGGTAAGCTAATAATGGCTTTCTGCAGTTTTCGTTGTATTTCGTTTCCGGTAAACCCGGAATCTGATTCGATTTTTTCGGCCAGAACATTTTCAACATCCTGCCAGGGGAGAAAGAAGCGGCGTTTCTTTTTTTTCAGGAAACTGAGAGCTTCATTGGTGGCAATGCGATAAAGCCATGTATACAGCCCTGCTTCACCCCTGAAACTATCAAGAGCCTGCCAGGCTTTTATAAATACATCCTGCAAAATGTCATTGGTATCTTCATGATCAATTACCAGTCGCCTGATGTGCCAATAGAGTTTTTCCTGGTACTTACGTACAAGCAGGTTAAAGCCATAATCGGGATTATCCGAATGCTTTATCAATTCCATTAACTGTTCATCAGTGTAGTGCGCCATAACCTCTGCAATCATTTAACAACAGGTGAGACTGCTTTGCACCCAAAAGGTTTAACCAACAACCTGAATTTTTTCCAAAACCAAAAAACTCATACTTTATTAGTATAAAAGGCTCTTTCTAAAAGGGAAGGTACAAAACAGCTATAATTAAGCACCAACAGAAAAGCACAAAACAGATTCTACCTTATACAGTTACCAGATGACAAAGGTCAAAAGTTCAGGTTGACCATGGTAGAAATACCTGAGTCGATCCTGAAGGAACGTTCAATGGAAAAAGATGTCTGATTAGAAGCCTTTGATCGATATACGACGCGGTAGTTTCCCGGTTGTAAATAAATGGTTTCACTTTGCACATTTTCGCGCAATACGTGTATTACATTGAGCTGATTTCCTTCTTCATGCAATACTTTAGCATAACCGTTGGCAGGCAACCTTATTACAGCTATTCCGGGCTGCGGTACTTCAACGGTTGTATTATGACTCTGCTTAATGTTGACATTTTCCACATGAATTCGCGGCAAAGAAAGTACCTCCAAATCGTAATCCCCCACCAGGTATTTTTCTGTGTTTCCAAAAGCCTGGGTAGTGAGGGTTTCCATTTCACCGGCTTTCCGCACAATAGCCCTGTAAGCCACCTGGGTGGCACCACCTACCAGAAGAGTCAAACTTCCCTGAGGAGCATCTACAGGAATAATATTATGTTTGCCGGGATTGATTATTATATCCTCCACCACAACCGGAGGTGTAGTATGCACCATGACATCATAATTCACCAGGGGATCCATATAATACAATGTATCAGGAGTTCCCCGGTAATTCAGGGTGTGAACAAAATTCTCAAGGATTCTGCCACTCACATGGTCAAAAAGCGTAACAGGGA
Organism: Sphingobacteriia bacterium; assembly: GCA_011390575.1. GTDB lineage: Bacteria > Bacteroidota > Bacteroidia > Bacteroidales > UBA7960 > SKVR01. Next base: position 1,220 of record JAABSE010000161.1, on the reverse strand, counting down.
CGTTGGTTTCAGTGGGCAGCCCGTTAATATCGAGCAGATTAACCTGTGCAGTAGTATTATCCAGTGCCTGCGAAATTACAATGTTAAGACTTTGCCGAAACTCAATCTCGCTGGTGGCATCAAAGTATTGTCCGACACAATCAAAATCAGCTTTGAAATCACGGCCAATTCCAATAACAAAAGGTTTTAATACAATACCTTTTTTTTGCAACTCCCTGGATACAGCGCATGGGTCACCGCCGCATTCTTCAATGCCGTCAGTTATCAGTACAATAATATTCCGGCAATTATCGCAGGGAGGAAAATCATGCTGTGCCCTTTCCAGCGACATAGCTATAGGAGTGGTTCCCCTTGGGGTTATGCTGCGCAGGCGTTGTTTAATCCTGAAAATATTGTCATCAGAAAATGGAATTTCAAGTTTGGAATCGTCGCAATCCTGGGGAGGGAAACGCTTTTGATGGCCATAAACCCTGAGAGCAAGCTGTGTATGGGGTGTATTATCAAGGCTGTCAAGTAGTTCTATCAGAAGATTGCGTGCAATGTTGATGCGCATATCACTTTGCCAGCGAGCAAACATGCTTTGAGAAGCATCGAAAATGAACAAAATGCGGGTGGTTGGCGGCTCCTTTTCTTCCGGTTCCCTACCCTGACCCATGGACACATTGCCGGCAATAGCCAGCCATATCAATACTATTTGTATTATTGTTTTTGCTTTCAATACTGTTGGTTCAAGTGCTTTTTTCTTCTGTATTATACTTTACGCAGAAAAAGTATAAATGTTGCCCAGGGTTGAACCTTACGCAAAACTTATATCCTTTCTCTCAAAAATTATTTGAAATAAACTGTAATTAATAACTTCCTGCTATTTATAATTAACTCCATCCTGAAATATCCTTGCTAAAGTCTGGTAATATTTATGATTACGACAAAAATAAGCAATAGTGAAAGCAATAAGATCAGAAATACTACTGAAATTACATCAATATTCCCACAATTGTGAAAATCCACTTGTCTGAATACCTAAAGATACTTATTCCACTAAATATAAGAATTCTGACAAAAATCAGGTCAAAAACACCCAACCACATAAATTTCCATTCTTTTTTTTCCTTACACCCCCTTATTTTTTACCTTATCAGTAATTTATTTTTATTTTTATTTGCCTTACCCCCTATTTTTTTTACTATTTTTGTCGTGAAATATTACTTTTGTCAAACTAC
>JAABSE010000160.1:2766-5128 GCA_011390575.1 Sphingobacteriia bacterium | reverse complement strand
ACACACACCCGGATGATTATAATTTGCACCAAGGCAAAACATTCAATACGGATATTGTTGGCGAGCTCCATCTGACCTATTTAATCAAATTTAAACAGATGAAACTGCTAAAAAAAACAGGAATATTCAATCCGGATGGAGTAATTGAGCTCCATCCGGAGATTTCCATATCATGGGAGTTGCTTAGCGATAAAAATGTACCGGAACTACCTCAGGGAATCCCCATTGAGATAGATATTTCCTTAAATGAGCAAACACTTGTTTCAGGCGAATATGGCATAGTTTGGGCTTCATGGGATACACGGCAGGTGGAGGTTTTGCAAAATGCCCTGCTTGCCCAGAACATTACATCAGTGAGAGGAAAAATTGAATTAGATGAAGGAGTTTTACTAATGATAATTATTAACAACAAAAAAGATAGAGGAGAAGCCCTGGATTTTATCTGGAGAAAGGAAACCGGGCTCAGGCTAAAACCCGACTGGAGCTATCCTGCAGGAGAGCCCAACAGGAGTTTTGAGAAGTGGTTGAATGGGTAGCATTGAATTTGTCAGCAAATAGAATACCGGAGAATTGACGGTGGAAACAAACAAAAAAAAATGCACAGTGTTTATAGTTCATTTACCAATCATATAATCAAAATGTTAAGAAGATTCCTTGCAGTCATATTTGTGATAGCCGGAGGATTTCCACATGTGCCTGTTTATTGTGCTGGCTCGTCCGGATTTGACCTTGCAGATACTGTACGGATAAATCATAATATTCAATTGTCCCAAAGGCTATATGAAGAATTTAAATATGACAGCAGTCTGTTTTACGCTGCAAATGCTTTAGAATTATCCGGTCATCTGCTGCAAATAGATGATGTTGAATCCGATGATCATCTTTTCACCAGGATGAAATCGTTAAAGGTGCAAAGCTATGTGATGTATGGATATGCATTGACAGGCTTCGATTTGCAGGCCGCAGAGGATTCGTTGTTAGCAGGTCTCAATTTGATCGGAGAAAACGGAAGTACCACAGAAAAAGCCGCAATTTTTTCGGGCTTGGGCATTATTTATGACCGCAAAGGACAAAATGACCAAGCGCTGCAGTACTTTAAAATTTCATCGGAATTATACCAAAAGTCAGGCGACCAAATCAATTACCTGGATCAACTGATCTACATCGGTATTACCTTACGGGCGATGGGCAAGTATGGCGAATCATTGGAATACCTTATGGAAGCACTGAAAATTGGACGACAGGTCAACAATAGCGATGCCATTGTTGAAGCTTTGCTCGCCATGGGGTTTATTTATGCTTTTGTGGAAAGATGGGAGGATGCACTCAAGTATCAGCAGGAGGCGCTTACAATTTACCAACAGGCAAATAATCTGTTGGGTGTTGCTCGAATACACAACGATATGGGGGTGACCTATATGTCAGTCGGAGAACTGGATTCCGCACTTACACAACATCGCGCTGCCCTTGCCATCCGGCTTGAAACAGACGACTCATACAATACATTCGCCAGTTATTTGTACATCGGAGATATTCTCGCCGAACAGGAAAATTTCTCCGAAGCCATTGAATACTATGAAAAGGGGCTACCCTATGGTATTCAGTCAGGATACAAGATTACGGTTGTAGATGCGAATTTGCAACTTGGCAATTATTTCCTGGAGGTGTCCGATATTGAGTCTGCAAGAGAAAAATATAAAATTGCTCTGCAAATGAGCCGGGAACTTGGCGATCCGACAGGACAGTCAAGAGCTGCCATGGGATTGGTGAAAATAAGTTTAGACAACAATGAAAACGGAGACGCCATTTCAATGCTCAAGATATTGGAAAATACGGCTCCTGAATCAAGAATCCATTTCAGAAAAGATATTTACAAAGAAATTGCAGAAGCCTATTTTACATTGGGCGATTACAGAAGCGCGTATCTGAATAACCGGGTTTATTCGGAGGTAAAAGATTCAGTGAGTGCTGCAGAAAACCTCGAAAAGATAACACGCTTATCCAATGTATTGGAATTTGAAAATGAAATTGCACTCAAGAAAGAAAGCAATGAAAAAATGATTGCCATCAAGGAGGCACAGATCAACCGCGAAAGAATTACACGAAACATATTTCTATCGGGGATGATACTTGCGGTCGTGTTGGTTGTGATCATCTTCATCAGGTTTGTTGAAAAGAAAAAATTGAATACCAAACTGAATGAGATCCTGAGCAACCTGAGGGAAACCCAGACACAGCTGATCCATGCGGAAAAAATGGCGTCGCTGGGTGAGCTTACTGCCGGCATTGCCCACGAAATACAGAACCCGCTCAATTTTGTTATCAATTTCTCCGGAATAGGTAGCGAGATGGTAATGGAAAT
>JAABSE010000160.1:0-2226 GCA_011390575.1 Sphingobacteriia bacterium | reverse complement strand
CACCACCAAACCCTCAGGTCAGGGCACCGGGCTGGGATTAAGTTTGAGTTATGACATTGTGAAAATGCATGGCGGGGAGCTGCGCGTGGAGTCAAAAAAGGGAGAAGGATCAAATTTTATAATTGTATTGCCAACGTAAATTATTTAAAAATATAAATCACTGATATGAAATTTTTAATCATTGATGATGAAAAGGATGTCGAAATGCTGTTTCGACTCAAGTTTCGCAAAGAAATTCGTAGCGGACTCCTTGAAATGGAGTTTGCACTATCAGGACAAGAGGCGCTTGAGATGTTGCGAAAGCGTCAGCCACCGGATGTAATATACATCTTTTCCGATATCAACATGCCGGGTATGAGCGGTCTGGAACTTCTTGAAAGAGTGAAAAAGGAATTTCCCTCCATACCTGTCAGTATGATTTCTGCTTATGGAGACAGTGATAACTATGAACGGGCCATGAAGTCCGGTGCAAAAGAGTTTTTCACAAAACCCATTGATTTTGATTCGCTGAAAACGGAAATACATGATGTTATTAAGTGATTGCCATTCATTATGGGAAATGTTTCCCGATTGTCGATCGACCTTTGCCGTTGCAGTGAATAAAGGTTCGAAGCAGCAAGCAGCGGGCAAAAAAAACAATTGCATAGCTCCAGGGTGATTGGGCCCATCTTTCTGGGGCGAGGGCCCGGGGTGAGGCTAATTTAGGTTCAAGCGCAAAGCACGGATAATCAGATATATAATCAAATATAAATAAAGGGCCATTGCATACAAATAAATATATTACTAACTTTTATTAAAGTCTACGATTATGAAGCACAGAAATATTATTACCAGTGTCTTGATTTCATTTTTATTTATTCTTCCGATTTATGGAAATCCTTTCTCCCTCAATGATGATCAAATGGATCAGGATCAGGGGAGGGTAGAATATACCATAGTTGTTAAGGTGATTAATGATGAGTGGAGGGTTGTTCTGGAGGATGATTATTCCAAAAGTGACGTGAGGGTAAGAAGGGGCGACAGGATCAGATGGGTAGTGGAAGGCTCGGATGTCTCTTTTCAGTTTCCTGATGACCGGATCTTTGGTGAGAATACCAGGGTAGTAAAAGATGGTAACTCCCTGGTATTGGCCGTTTCAGCCAGAAGTCCCAAAGGGGAATTTCCGTATACAGTTTTTGTGCATGAATCAATGACCTATGCAAGGGGCCAATCGCCTCCAAGGATTATTGTCAGGTGAGTTTAGGCTGATTGTTTCATCTGTCTAAATTTGATTAAAGTGGCTAGATGGAACATCCAAAAATACTCTAACTACACTGATTGACAGTTTGTTTACCAAATACTCATGCTCGTGTAGGTTTAAAATTTAATCATGGATGTTTCTTAAATTCAAAGCTGGCGTTGACATAACACTGGCGTTGTAATCTTTGATCGTGTTTAGACCTTAGATTCTCGCTTAATTCAGGTGTAATATGATGAGATATGTAAGATTCGGTATATGCTGTATTGTGGCACTTTTGGGTGCTTGCAGCATGCAGCATGAAAATGATCCCAAACAGGGTTATCTTTCCACAGACGACTTGCTCCACCTTTCACCAGTGATTACAACGCTTGAAAACTTGCCTGATTCTCTTCAGCCACAAATAGTCATGCTAAGGGATACCCTTATCCCACAATCAATAAAGATTCCAATTAGCGATCACGAGGCTTATGAGTTTGTTGATCAGGACAACAATACCCGTAAGATAGTTCCTCCAAAAATCAATCAGCGGCCAAGCCTCCGGGATGATAAAGGCCAGCCTGTTTTTGATCAGGAAGGAAATTATTTTTTTCTGGGAGATGGTGGTTTTTCCCACTTGTCTAACTACACCACAGATCATGGTCTGGCACTGGATAATGTTACTTCTTCTCTTATAGATGCATCAGGGAATATCTGGTTTGGCACCTGGGGAGGCGGCATATCAAAATTTGACGGGCTGTCTTTTACCAATTTCAATACCGCTCATGGTCTTTCCAATAACCTGGTGCACTGCCTGGCTCAAGCCGCTGATGGTAATATTTGGATAGGTACGGAGGGAGGAGGCGTTTCCATATATGATGGCTATGCATTTGCCAATATTACCACATTGCAAGGTTTGGCCAGTGATGTTGTATATGGTCTTACTCCTGACAGCAAGGGTAATATGTGGATCGCAACAGGCGGCGGCGGTGCTGTAAAATATGATGGCT
>JAABSE010000015.1 GCA_011390575.1 Sphingobacteriia bacterium | reverse complement strand
CTTTTGCGAAACTGCAAACTTCCCAAAAAGCTCCGTTTCGCTTCGACTTGTTACCGGAAAAAATCCAAGGCCGGAGAACGCATTGTACAGTATTTATTGCCAACTGACGAAAGGTAGGCGGACGATGTAGTTTCTAATTTTAAATGGGTTTCCTATCCGGAAAACTGGTGCTTTCAGAATTGACTTAACATTGAATTCCAATTTATATGTAAACAAGCATCACAAGCCCAAATCCGGTTTTGCAGTTTTGGTCGAATTTCAAACATTAAACTTCCTGAAAAATCCTGCCATATTTTCAGCGGCTTCGTCCACGGTGCGGAATTCCATCCCAAGCTCATTTTTGATTTTTTCGTTGGAGAAGCGGTAATTGCTGTTGGCACTGCGGGCGGTTTCACGTGTAATAAGCGGGTTGGAGCCGGTAACGATGCTGCGGGCTTTTTCCAGTCGCCAGGCCATTTCACTGAGAATTTTTCCCGCTTTGAAAAACGGAGGCTTTACTTCAGCATGTCTGGCGATGGTTTGGAAAAGCTCCCGATAGCTGATATTTTCGCTGTTGAGGATAAACCTTTCATTGACAATGTTTTTCTCCATGAGCACCATCATGGCATTGGCCACATCGCGCGCATCAACAAATCCGGTGGCACCGCTGCTGTAAAAACGCAGTCCGTTTTTTACCGTAGTAAAAAGCCTTGCACTGGAGCGGTTGGGATCTCCCGGTCCCAGGATGACGGAAGGATTTACAATTACCACGTTCAGTCCTTCTTCCGAGCCCCGCCATACTTCCCGCTCAGCGCCAAACTTACTGATGGAGTAATAAGAATTTTTGCGGGAGGTTTTCCAGATCAGAGATTCATCCACCCATGTGCCTTTGTCGGGCCGCCCCACGGCAGCGATACTGCTGCAATGGCAGAGCTTTTCCACCCCTTCCAGCAAACATGCATTTACCAGGTTGGCAGTTCCCTCAATATTGATTTTCAGCATTTGGGGGCGCTCCGACGGAACAAACGAAACCACCGCAGCACAATGATATACTTCCTTAACTCCTTCAAGGGCTTCCCTGAGGCTGAATATATCGGCCACGTTGCCATCTACCCATTCAATCAAATCCAGCTGCTTGCCCCCCGGATTGTAATATTCAAATACTTTCTCAACAACATCCGTGTTGCTCTCTTTGCGTTTGAGGGCACGCACTTTTTTTCCTGCTGCTGTCAATTCGTATAGCAGATGCGTTCCTACAAGTCCTGTTCCTCCGGTTAGTAATATCATAGTGCAAACCTACGTTTTTTGTGTTTCAGCCGCTCATTGTGATTATGGTGAATATGACTTCAATTTACGGCCAAACGAAATTAGCAGAAAATCGCAAAACAACCATCAAGTAAAGTTGCATAATTATTCAATTGGCGCTTTTCTGATACTATTTAACAGAACCCTTGAAGGAATGTTGTAGCCTGATGTTGAAAATAATACCTTAAAATTGTGCGTATTTACCGTTTAGTGTGTAATTTTGGGAATTGTGAAAAAATGCAACCTTTGTGCATGTGTAGGGAAGTTTGCTGCACCTCCCCGTGGTATTGATTTAACAAAGGTTGGACAGTATTTAACAAAGAAAATCCTGACAAAAAATTGACTATAATCTAACACTGAATACGTTTATGAACTTTGTAGAAGAATTGAAATGGAGGGGCATGATTCATGATATGATGCCCGGAACAGAAGAGCAATTAGCCAAAGAAATGACTACCGCTTATGTAGGTATTGATCCAACAGCAGACTCATTGCATATTGGTCACCTGGTGTCTATTATGATGCTGAAACACCTGCAGATTGCAGGTCACAAGCCCCTGGCCCTGGTGGGCGGAGCTACCGGTATGATAGGAGACCCCAGCGGGAAAAGCCAGGAACGCAATATGCTTTCTGAAGATGATTTGAACCATAATGTGGATTGCATAAAAAACCAGCTGCAAAAGTTTCTGGATTTTGAAGGCGGTGACAACAAAGCAGAAATGGTCAATAATTTTGACTGGATGAAGGATTTCTCTTTCCTGGGATTTCTGCGCGAGGTGGGCAAACATATCACGGTAAATTACATGATGGCCAAAGATTCGGTAAAAAAACGTATCAGTGGCGATGCCCGCGAAGGACTCTCTTTTACCGAATTTACCTACCAGCTGGTACAGGGATATGATTTTCTGTATCTGTATCAGTCCAAAAACTGCAAATTGCAAATGGGTGGTTCTGACCAGTGGGGAAACATTACCACCGGCACTGAACTGATCCGGAGGAAAACAGGTGGCGAAGCCTTTGCCCTCACCTGCCCGCTTATCACCAAGGCAGATGGCGGAAAATTTGGAAAAACCGAGAAAGGCAATATCTGGCTTGACCCCGGGTATACTTCTCCCTACCATTTTTACCAGTTCTGGCTCAACTGTTCTGATGATGATGCCGAAAAGTACATTAAGATTTTTACACTTCTTCCCAAAGAAAAGATATCAGAACTTGTGGAAGAACACAGGCAGCAGCCCCATTTGCGCAGTCTTCAGAAAGCACTGGCCAGAGATATCACCATAAGGGTACACAGTGAAAAAGATTATGAAACCGCACTGGAAGCCACTGAAATTTTGTTTGGAAAAGGAACCACTGAGACGTTAAAGAAACTTCCCGAACAGGTATTGCTGGATGTGTTTGACGGAGTGCCCATGTTTACCATTGCACGTGCCGAACTGGAAGCCGGGATGAATATTGCCGATTTTCTGGGGGGAGACCTGCAGGTGCTCAAATCAAAAGGCGAAGCACGAAGGGCGCTCAAAGAAGGAAGCATCAGTATCAATAAAAACAAGGTGGGTGAAGATTTTGTGGTGGATGCATCTTCGTTGCTCAATAACAAATACATTCTTGCTCAACGCGGAAAAAAGAACTTTTTCCTCATTAAGACCGACTAAGAATGGGCTTATGAACTGCCGGAAGACAATCTGTGCATAATGCTGCGGTTATTACATAACAGCCTGCGCATGGACGATTGACCGGCAAATGGATGATTAAAGGATACGTTTATTATTTCAACCCAAAAGAAATACCAACATGACAGCAAAACAAACATTTTTAACCTCATTCAGTCTGTTGCTCATAACGGCTTTGTTTTTCATTTCCTGCGAAAGAAAGTCTGCAACTCGTTTCCCGGAAGGGAAAGACATATTCGGGCTGGCATCACTCATTGAGTTGCAGGGCGACGAAACCACCGTGGTGCTCAACGATTACTTCCACTCAGCCTCCCTGGCAAATATTGATTCTGTGATTACGCATTCTTCCCTGCGTGGCCGACTTTCCAGCGACAGAGAGCTGTTATATCTCAGTGCCCGAAATCTCAATGTGCCCCAGTTGACCGAGGTGGTGGTATGGATACAGGGAACCCCCTACAGCCTGATAACCCGTAAGTCGGTGCGGGAAGATATTACTTTCCGGTTTGAACCCGGAGAAAGGAAATACCGGTCGGTGGGCATAAGAGGCGAAATGTCTGACTGGAACCCGGTGCCTATGACCCTGGTGGATGGGGTATGGCAGGTAACGCTGAAGCTTAACCCCGGAAGGTATCAGTATCTGCTGGTTGCCGATGGCAATGATATGCTTGATCCCGACAATCCGTTGCAGATATCCAATAATGCCGGAGGGTTTAATTCACTTGTTGAAATCGGAAACAATGACAGATCCAAGGCTCCCAGGATGTATGCCACCCGCCACTACCGAAACACTATCGATATTCAGCTGGTGAATGACCCCGATAATATCATTGTTCTTTGGCAGAACTTTCGCCTGCCTCCAGAAAACCTGAATGTGGAAGGAAGCACCTTACAGGTGAAAATTCCCGGTGATGCCCATCACAAAGAAAGAAGTTTTCTCAGGGTAATGGCCTCAGCCGGTAATTCACTGGCCAATGATTTACTCATTCCACTGGAAAACAGAGAGCCGGTTACCAACCCCGATTGGCTCACCCGCGAAGACCGTGAAGCTACTATCATGTATTTTCTGATGGTAGACCGCTTTTACAATGGCAACACCGACCGTGACGATCCCGTGGAGGATCCGGAGGTGGCACCCAGGGCCAATTTTCATGGGGGAGATTTGGATGGTGTGCTGGAAAAGATTGAAGAAGGGTATTTTACCGATTTAGGAGTGAATGCCGTTTGGTTTTCTCCCATTACCCAGAACCCTTTGGAAGCTTATGTTGAGTTTCCCGAGCCCAAGAGAAAATATACCGGCTATCACGGTTACTGGCCCATTACCCTCACCACTATCGACCACCGGTTTGGGGATGACCAGGTTATGGATCAGCTGGTAAATTCGGCACACGAAAGAGATATCAGCGTTTTGATGGATTTCGTCTCCAATCATGTACACGAGAACAACCCGCTTATTATCGAAAATCCTCACTGGGCTACTGAGCTTGAACTACCTGATGGACGACAAAACATCAGATTGTGGGACGAACACCGTCTGACAACCTGGTTCGACGATTTCCTTCCCAGCCTTGACTTTTCACAACCCGAAGTAGTTCAGACCATGGTTGACAGTGCCTTTTACTGGATCGACCGGTTTGGTCTGGATGGTTTCAGGCACGATGCCACCAAACATGTACCCCTTGAATTCTGGCGCGCCCTTACCCAAAAGCTTAAAGAGGAAAAAATGTTCCCTGAAGATTTTCGTCTGTTCCAGATTGGAGAAACATTCGGCAGCCATGATTTGATTTCCAGCTATGTGGGTTCGGGAATGCTGGATGGAAAATTTGATTTTAACCTCTACTGGGATGCGCGGGCTGTTTTTGCCATTGATGAGGAACCTTTTGAAAGACTCGATTACTCATTGCATCAGAGCTTCAGCTATTATGGGTTTCAGAATCTGATGGGCAACATTACGGGCAACCACGATATGCCCCGTTTTATCTCACTGGCAGGTGGCGGCCTGGGGTTTGATGAAGACGATACCGAACCAGGCTGGGATCGCGAGATTGGCGTGGGCGATCCGGTAGGATACAAGAAACTTTCATCGCTCACGGCTTTTATCATGACCATTCCGGGCATTCCCGTTGTTTATTACGGCGATGAAATAGGATTGCCAGGAGCCAGTGATCCTGACAGCCGCAGACCCATGGTTTTTGAAAATCTTTCAACCCAACAGTTGCAGGTGCGTGAAACTTTCAAAAAGCTTACCCACCTCAGAAGCTCCAACCTTGCTTTTGTTTATGGTGATTTCAACACCCTTGAAGCCTCAGATGAGATTTATGCCTATACCCGCAACTATTTTGAAAACCGTGCCATCGTAGTTTTCAACAAGAGCAACGAATCGCGTACCGTTTCGCTGGATTTGCCCACATGGTTCCGTGGAGTAGACTATCAGGTGCATTTTGGTGCTGCGACGAATATGGAAGCCAGCAGGCTTGAGGTGTCGCTGCCGCCCAACAGTTTTGAAGTTTTGACTTACTAAACAGAATATTTTTTTGATACTTAAAAAACAATTCTATGGCAGATAGAAGGAAAACCATTGCACTGGTAGCACATGATAACCGAAAGAAAGAGTTGGTAGAATGGGCCGAATGGAACAGGGATGCATTGTTGAACCACGACATTATTTGTACAGGTACAACAGGTAAAATCATTGAAAAGACACTGACTGAGATACTTACTCCAAAGCAGTTAAGGGATTTCAGACTTACAAGATTGAAGTCGGGCCCTTTGGGTGGTGATCAGCAACTGGGTTCTTTAATCGTAGAAGGAAAGATAGACATGATGGTTTTTTTCTGGGATCCCATGCAACAGCAGGCGCATGATGTGGATGTAAAAGCTTTGCTTCGCATCACGGTGCTTTACAATGTGCCCACTGCCTGTAACAGAGCCACTGCGGACTTCCTGATTTCTTCAGGACTGTTTGACAAAGAGTATGTGCCCAAACCCATGAATGTGGATGATTATCTCAACCGTGAAATAGATCTTTGATTTCCCGGAATCAAATAACCCCCCTGTCACAGCAAAAGTTTCCCTGGCAGGGATTGTTATATTTTTATTTTATGCAACTATTTTTTAATTAACACAATCAACAATGAAAAAAAGGATGTTAGAATTAACGAAAAAGTCAGCCATAACAGCAGTTGCATTAATGCTGTTGTTTGCTGTTTCATGCGCAGGTCCTCAAAGACCCTCTGATGATGTTGAAGTGCTGGTCAGCACTGTAACGCATCCCGAATGGAGCAAAAATGCCAATCTGTATGAAGTAAACGTCAGGCAGTTTACACCCGAGGGCACCTTTAATGCTTTTGCTGAGCACCTGCCCCGTCTCAAGGAAATGGGCGTTGATATTCTTTGGTTTATGCCCGTTACACCCATTGGAGAGGTTGAACGCAAAGGAACATTGGGGAGTTATTATTCGGTAAGAGATTATACCGCTATCAACCCCGAATTTGGTACCATGGAAGATTTTCAAAACCTGGTGGAGAAGATTCATGACATGGGAATGTATGTAATCGTTGACTGGGTGGCCAATCATACCGCCTGGGGTCATCCCTGGACTGAAACCAATCCTGAGTTTTATTATCGCGATGCGGATGGCAATTTAACGCCACCTCACGATACTGACTGGTCGGATGTTATTCAGCTGGATTATAATAACAAAGATTTATGGGATGCCATGATTAGCGATATGAAGTTTTGGCTGGAAGAGGCAAATATTGACGGGTTTCGCTGCGATGTTGCTTACATGGTGCCTACAGAGTTCTGGAACATGGCCCGCCAGGAGCTGGAGAAGGTAAAACCCATCTTTATGCTTGCCGAAGCAGATCATCCTGAACTCATGGAGCACGCTTTCAATGCAGGGTATTCATGGACTTCTCATCATACTATGAATAGCATAGCCCGTGGCGACCAGGATGTGAGTGCGTTGGATAACTATTATTTTGGTAAGCCCCTTGAGGATGGTGACCAGCAAGAGGAGGAAGTGCAGGCTGTTACATATACTTATGACAAAAGTGTAAACCATTATCCCATTGGAACCTATAAAATTAACTTTATCGATAACCACGACGAAAATTCATGGGCCGGAACTGTCGATGATCGTCTGGGGGAAGGAAAAGAGGCATTTGCTGTATTGATTGCAACCGTTCAGGGAATGCCCCTGTTGTATAACGGGCAGGAAGCCGGCCTGGATAAGATGCTTGAGTTTTTTGAAAAAGACACAATAGACTGGAGTGATTTGAAATATGAAGATTTTTATGCTACCCTGCTGGAGTTGAAACATGAAAACAAAGCATTGTGGAATGGCCTTGCCGGTGGTTCGATGGAACGTGTAGTTACAAATGACGATTTGAATGTTTTTGCTTTTACACGCCAAAAGGATAACAACAAAGTATTTGTGGTACTCAATTTGTCGGATGAACCTAAAACAGTGGAATTTATTGAGGGTGATTTTGCCGGTGATTATGCTGTATTGTTTTCTAACGACAGAGTGACCGTTAATACCAAGCACACCCTGGAAATGGATGCCTGGGGATATAAGGTTTTTTACAGGTAAAGTTTTCTCCCGTTTTTAACAGGCAGTATAATTAGAAAAAGCGAACTCCTGATTGGCGGGGTTCGCTTTTTTACTGATATAAGGACCAGGTATTTTATTGCAATCTGTAGCAGGCACTTCCAAAGTTTTCCAGAAAGTCAAGACACTGGATTTTTGCTTCTATAAAACCCATGTGTCCAACGTTTCTTAAAATGAGCGAATAGGCAGTTTCAGTAAGGGCCATTTGCACCCAGATATTTTCAAAGGGCACACGGTTGTCTTTCTGCCCTGCGATAAACATAACCGGAAATGAGGCATTGATAAGGACATCCAGGGTGCTGGAGCGATCGCGCATACCTTTCTGGGCTGCCAGAATCGCTTCAGATTTCATGGTAGAAGCTTCATCTATCAGGTTTTGTATTTCACTCTCATAAAGCTCTTTGGTTTCGGTAGCAAATAAATCAGGTATAAAGTTCATCAGGTAGCGGGTATGATTTTTTTCGATGGCTTCAATGGCTTTTTCCCTGCCTTGCCGGGCTTCATCGCTATCGGCTAGAGATGTGCTATGGAAAAGCCCCAGCCCTTTTAACATGCGTGAATGTTTGCGCGCAAAAGCCAGAGAAACATATCCACCCATAGAATGACCCACAATGACAGATGTGGGAATGTTCAGATGATCCAATACTGCTTTTACGCCATCAGCCATCAGGTCCATAGAATGTGTTTCTTCAATAACGCTGCTTTTTCCATGACCGGGCAGATCTATCAAAATCAACCGGAAATTTTTTGAGAGCGTTTCCTTATAATCGTACCATATCTTGAGGGATTCGGTAAATCCATGCAACAAAACCAAGGGTCTGCCACTCCCATACTCTTCAAAGTATATCCTTCCCTTTTTAAAATCTATAGACATAATCGTTCTTTTAATGATTGATTTATTTCAATTAATCACTTTTGCAATATAAAGGTAAGTAATTTTTTTATTGCGTAGTAAAAAAAAGTCATTTTGTTTATTTTTTATAACTTTATACGCCATTTAAAGTGTCATTAGTCCTAAAATCGTTATTTTTCATTATTTTACTTTTTCATGATAACAGAACCTTCTCCCCGGAAAATTCATATTATAGATGATGACCCACATACCATACAAGTGCTCGATCATGTGCTGAAAAAAAAAGGTTACATTGTAGAAAGTTCATTCTCAGGGACTGATGCCTTTGAGGCATTTAATTCTTATACTCCCGATCTGGTTCTTTTGGATATTATCATGCCTGAAATGGATGGTTATCAGGTTTGCCGATTGTTGAAGAACGACAAGATTATGGCTAATATCCCCGTTATTTTTATCACTGCTTCCCATGATACATCAGAGCTGGTAAAAGGTTTTGATGCCGGAGCTGTCGATTTTATCTCCAAGCCTGTAAACCGGGCAGAGCTTCTGGCAAGAGTAAATACCCACCTGGAACTTAAACTATCCAGGGATATCATTGAGTTAAAAAACAGGGAGTTGCGACAGGAAGTGGAGATACGCAGGGAAGTGGAAGAAAAATTCAAAGCACTTTCTGAAACTGCTTTTGAGGCGGTGATTTTTTTGCAAAACGGAAAGATTATCGAGGCCAACAAAGCTGCCTTTGAGATTTTGGGCTTTCAACCGGCAGATTCAAATGCTCCTTCAGTCTTTTCTTATACTGATGAAAAAGGCGCTGAAATTTTGAAGAACATTCTTAACACCGGTGAAGGAAGCGGACCGTTGGAAATGGTATTTTACAATGCAGAGAAAAAACCTTTTTATGCTCTGGTGCAATACCAGACCATAAACTACAAAGGGGAAATCGTGAATGTTCTCGCCATCAGAGATATTACACGTCAGAAGGAGATGGATAAGGAAATTTTCAACGCTATCCTGGAGGCAGAGGAAAAAGAGAGAAAGAGATTCTCGCGCGATATGCACGATGGTTTGGGAGCATTGCTCTCTACCATGAAGATTTACACCGGGCTATTGCAAAAGGACAATAAGTCGCCAGATGAAAAGGCCATGCTGCTGGATGAAATGAAAGATACGCTCAATAAAGCAGTAGAATCGGCACGAACCATAGCCAATAATTTAATGCCCAGTGTCTTGATGGATCACGGTTTGATAAAAGCACTGAAGTCATTTTCGGAAGCTTTAAACAAGACCAAAGTAATAAATATCAGATTTTTGTATCCTGAAACAGATTTTTACGTAAATACTAATACGGAGATTCATATTTACCGAATTGTGCTGGAACTTGTCAACAATACATTGAAGCATGCACAAGCCAAAAACATAGATGTCAGACTGGAGATTATGGAAGATAGGTTAATGCTTGATTATAAAGATGATGGGAAGGGTTTTGATTTTCAGCATACCTATGAAACCAGGAGTGGAAGCCAGGGCTTGAAAAATATTCTGAGCAGGGTAAACTTTATGGATGGTGAAGGTAAATTTGAATCAGAACCCGGCGCAGGGCTTAACTTTTATTGCAAAGTACCCTTTTAAAAAAATAGGTTTCATGGTTATGTCATAAAATTTTATCGTTACATTTGTAAACAGGAAATGTTATTGCTAAATTAGATATATTCTTTAATTGTTTTATTTGAAAGATAAACTATAGGGGCTAAAATCAGGATGGATAAAAATAAGAAACTTAAGATAATGATTGTCGAAGACCAGCATATTTTCAGGAAAGGTCTGATTATGCTGCTCAAGGAAATCCCGGGTTTAAGTATATTTGGAGAAGCTTCCAACGGCGAAGAATTTCTGCAAATGATCGAAGCGGAACGACCCGACATCGTATTCATGGACATTCAGATGCCTGTGATGAATGGTATTGAGGCAACCAAACAGGCGCTTGATTTGTATCCGGGGCTTAAAATTGTTGCCATCAGCATGTTTGGGGATGAAGAATACCTGGTGAGCATGATCGAAGCCGGCGTTAAGGGTTTTCTGCTCAAAACAGTTGAAGAGTATGAATTGCAAAAGGCCATCGATCTGGTAGCAGACAATAAAAACTATTTTTCCGATGAACTTCTCCCGGTTTTAACCAACTCTCTGGTAAACAGAAAAAGCAAACCCGAAAATGCAGAAGCCGAGTTAAAAGAGGAACTTACCAAAAGGGAAGTAGAAGTTTTAAACCTGATTTGCAAGGGGTATACCATAAAGGAAATTGCTGACCAGTTATTTATCAGTCAGCGTACCGTTGACGGCCATAAGGCAAACCTTTTTCGTAAAACAGGAGTGGACAGCAGCGTGAAACTTGTAACTTTTGCCATTAAAAACAACCTTTACAAGCTTTAACGCTATCCGTTTATTCTATTTGCAATCCTTTATCATTTTGCAATTTACTTCATTATCTGATTCTTTTCCTGCCACAAAATCATCAATATTCTTTATGGTGGTTTGTGTTATTTGCTCCATACTTTCTTTGGTGAAAAATCCCTGATGGGCCGTTACAAGTACATTGGGAAACTGCATGAGTCTTGAAATCTGGTCATCGCGGATAATCTTTTCTGATAAATCCCTGAAAAACAATTTTTCTTCTTCTTCATACACATCAATAGCCAGGTGACCCAGTTTTTCTTCTCTCAGAGCATCAATCACGGCTGAAGTGTCTACCAGCTTGCCTCGGCTTGTATTGACCAGCATGGCTCCATTTTTCATCATCGAAAGGCTGTTTTTGTTGATGATATGGTGGGTATCAGGTGTCAGGGGGCAATGAAGACTCACAATGTCAGCGTTTTTCAGCACCTCCTCCAGAGAAGTGTATTTTACGCCCATTTTTTCTAATTCCTCCGATGGATATTTGTCATAGGCAATGATATTGGCTCCCATGCCATTCATGATTCTGCAGAATGCTTTTCCTATCTGACCGGTGCCTATCACACCAACGGTTTTTTTGTGAATAATAAATCCGTTGAGGTTTACCAGCGAGAAGTTTCCGTCGCGCACTCTGTTGTAAGCTTTGTGTGTTTTTCGGGCCAGGGTCATAATCAGAGCCAGTGCATGTTCGGCTACTGCTTCGGGAGAATAGGCCGGAACACGCATCACCCGGATACCGTTGTTTTCGGCTTCCCTGAGATCAACATTGTTAAAACCTGCACAACGAAGGGCCACCAGCTTTATGTTGGCTTCCGCCAGAAGCTTCAGTGTTTCAGCATTGATGCGGTCATTGACAAAGGCGCAAACCCCATCAAAGCCCTGGGCCAGGTTAACGGTTTGAGGACGAAGACGGGTTTCAAAATATTCAAATTCATGCTCTGTTCGGGCATTATCAAAAAAATTCTTATCGTAAGCCTGGGTGGAAAAAACAGCTATTCTTGCCATGGTATTAGTTGTTGTAGTTAATTAAAGGCAGGAGCAGGTGCCTGATTAAAGTTACTCCTGTAGTTATCTGTCCTTTTCAACAGAAAAAGTGCGGGAATGTTTTGGGGTTCACAACCCAGACAATAAAAAAAAGCTGCCGTTGTGCGGCAGCTTTGTGTGATTTTTCCAATATGGAGATTTTCAGGCTGGTTGATTTTGCAACAAGCCTGGTTTTCGGTTTTTATTTTCTTGCTTCAAAATGTTGATCGAGCAACCGCGCAACATACTTGCCAATAATGTCAAACTCGAGATTGACAATGCTCCCTTTTTTAAAATCACCGAAATTGGTGTGATCATAGGTGTAAGGGATAATGGCCACCGAAAACATATTGGGTTCTGAGTCCACTACTGTAAGACTTACCCCGTTTACCGAGATAGATCCCTTGTCAACGGTGATGTTTTTGGGACCCGGATCATACTCAAAATAAAACTTCCAGCTACCATCAAACTCTTCCACTTTGGTGCAAACAGCTGTCTGGTCTACATGCCCCTGCACAATGTGCCCGTCAAGCCGGCCATCGATGCGCATACATCGTTCCAGGTTTACCCTGTATCCTTCTTTCCATCCGCGCATGTTGGTTTTATCAAGGGTTTCCTGTATGGCCGTAACGGTATATTGCTTTTTCTCTTTGTCAACATGTACCGTGGTCAGGCAAACCCCATCGTGGGCCATACTCTGGTCGATTTTAAGTTCATTGGCAATGGGTGTTTCAATGGTGAAATGTATATTGCCTCCTTCTCTTTCAATTTTTGCCACCTTTCCGGTAGCTTCTATGATTCCTGTAAACATAACTAAAATCTTGTTTAAATTATAATTAATTGTCCTCCCGGTTTGTTCGCCGGCTATTGATCGCTTTCCTGGTCTTCATTTTCAATATAAAGATATTTGTCTCCGGTGAGCTCAATAATGGTTCGCAGCCACCATTCGGGATATTCAGGATGTTCAACAATGGGGTATTTGCCCCATTCATTGGTCAGGAACTCTCCGTTTTCTTCTTTCTTAATGTTTCCATCGAGAAATTTAACCAACAAAAACCGGTAGAGTTCTTCCCATCTTTCCACCGTATAATTGCCCATAGAAACTGAAAAGTTGGTCAGAAAATCCTTTGCCAGCTCCGGGTCTTTGTTGTAGAGTTCCATAGCTGCTTTGTCAATGGAGGGCACAAACTCCATGAAACTGTTTTCCAGTTCGGTCTGAACTTTCTGAATTTCGGGGAGCTTCATGCTGTATTTCAGGTAAGCCAGGTGTGCCACTTTGTTGAAAACCCAAAAAGCAGCATCTTCCTTGTAGTCCAGGATACTGCCGTACCCCTCACGGTAAGATTCAGGAGCACGTCGAATGCCCGCATACATGGGAACATAAACAGATGTATTGGCATCATCAACGCCAAACCAGATAAGGCCGCCGATAAGTCCGGGATAATTTTTGCGTGACTGGGTAATAAAAGAGAATGCTGTTTGTTGAGTGGCAGTAGTGCGTTCATGGAAATATTGTTTTCCATCTATCTCCCATGTGAGCGGACGCCACCGGTAGGGTCTTCCCCAGGGGCCGGCCCCAATGTCCTGGCTCAGGTCGAATTCGGTACCCTGCAAATAATCTCTTTTAAAACTGATTAAATCCTCAACCGAAAGTTTTCTTTCCGGTTTTACCCACAAGGGCATACGGTTGGTCAAATCATATCCCATGGCATAATCCATATACTGGTCCATGCCCGGAGTAACTTCTTTAAACATACTCCAGACTCTGGCTTCGCAAAACCTCGCAGCGCCAAAGTCGAGCGGAGCATACACGTCGGAGAAGCTGAATGATTCATCATTACCCTCAAAGTATTTTTTGCGGCGGGCAAATTCTATAACATCATGCGCATAAATAACCTCTATGTCCGGGTTATGAAGCTGGTCAAACTGCTGGTTGGTAATAGAGTTGCTTTCATCAGACAGAGGAAAGGTGGTGATACGGGCATGATTGGCATGGGCTGAGATATAACCATCGGGTATTCTCCTGGCTACCCATACTGCTCCTTTATCCGCATTGTAATTTTCTTTTCTGCGACGGTCATACTGAAGGTCGGTTCCTTTGCCAATGATTTCCATGATCCATACTTCATTGGGATCGGATATAGAAAAAGATTCACCAGAGCTATAGTATCCGAATTCATCAGACAGTTCTCCGATAATACGAATGGCATCACGCGCTGTAGGTGCAGTCATTAAGGCATATTGCATGAGGCCTGTGTAGTCTATGCCTCCCAGGGTATCAAACAATTCGGGATGTCCTCCGAATGTGGTTTCGCCAATAGCAACCTGCATCTCATTTATATATCCTACTACCTGGTAGGTTGATTCAGGATAAGGAATACGGGCCAAAGGTTTGTGACTGCCTCTGTAATGGGCCTGGTAATAGGAGCCCGGCGCCTTGGGACCTCCTTCAAAAAAGTAGAGTTCACCATAACGAATATGGGAATCTGCTGCGTAACTAATCATAGAAGAGCCATCTGCTGATGCTCCGGGTGTTACAAGATAGCTGGTGCAGGGCTTTCCCTGTATAGCCAAAGCCAAAACAAAGGCCAATGATAAAACAAGTCTCCGGTACATAAAATATTTGCTTTGTTTATAAATTACTTTTCCCCGCAAACCTACATAAAATTTTTCAAAACCCATCCGCTTTACCACAGGCCGAAGATTGAAATTGCACCTTTAGCAGATACAAAAAAAAGCTGTCCCGACCGGGGCAGCTTTTTTTTGGTTATAAAAGAAGTTGAGCGTTTAGAAAATCTTTCTCAGGCGCATGAATGTGAAAAACAGGATGAGACCCATGCCAAGAATAAGAGCCCAGTTTCCCAGAGGAACGGGAGTGGGCTGAGGAGGTTCAACTCCGGTAAAGCCTTCCGCACCTATGAATACCCAGGAGTCGAGTACATCGTCGCCTGCATCAGCAATGGCTAGTTTGATGGTGTTTACTTCGTTGGGGATTACATCACCTTCTACAACCAGCACTGTGGTAAAACCATCCATTTCTGTGCAATAGAGAGGTTCGCTTAGGTCACTGTCAAAGGGATCGTTGTTGATGTATAAACTGCTGTTCTGGCCCAGGTTGATGGTGTTGATGGATATGGGGTCTTCGGTTCCGGGAGTCAGGGCGATGTTTTCTCCATTGAGAAAAAATCCGAAAGCATCGTTGAAATTTGAACCCACGTACTCATTGTATTCCTCAGAACCAAAAACAAACTGGATAAAAATCTGGTCAAAAGAGGGGACAAATTCAAACTCCAGAATGGTGGCATCAAAAGTATTCTGAGGAATCAAGTCGTTTAAATCAGAATCTCCCGACAGATTTAGCTCTCCTGTGATACTGGGTGAAGAATTATAACCGATGGCATTGGAAATAAAGCCTGAGCTTATTACAATGCCATTCTGCAGAGAAATCCCTGCGTTTCCTCCCCCGCTGAAAACCCCGGCTGAAGCGTCTTCACCTGTTGTTGCCTGGAAGTTTATCAGGTTAAAAGATTGAATGTCTTCACCCAGAATATTTTCAATCAGGTCATTGGCGGTAAGATTGGTACCGTCTACGGGTTGCATTACGAAACTGGAACAATCCTGATCTTTGTCAATTTGCATTAAACGTTTGGGGCCTTCGCCCTCTCTCTGTTGGGCAAAAGCTGTCAGGACAAATACCGATAAAAACAAGGTCATTAATTTTTTCATAACAATAGGTTTTTAGTGAATAAAAATATGCAATATAAAGAATGAAAACATGAATTAGACGGCAAATATAATTCGTTTTGGAAAGTTTTACTGTCTGAATTTGTTCGGATAAATTCAGTCGAACTTTTTTTATTTTTAATATATTCATATACAGCAAGTTGAAAAAATGTTGGATTTATTCCAGATTGTAAAAATTTACCGGGTAGGTGTTTTAAATTGCGTTTGTCGACAAATAAAAGGGGTTTAAATGGCTTGTTTGTTTTTCCGAAGATTAAAAATAATATTCCTTGCAGATACCGGGCTCAGAATTTATTTATGGGTGATAGTTTCATTTTAAAAGGCTAAAAAAATTTTTAATTTGACATAAACAGTAATTTAACACAAATTATATCGTTTAGGCCTAAAATATATTTAAATTTGCGAAAACTTATATACGTAATTTTGTATATTTGCAATAACACCCATACAGCTCCGTTTTTTAGTACACAAAATAAACAATCAAATGCTCTTAAATTGCCAGCACAAAATAATACAGATCAATTCTTATTTCTGTTTTGAACAAAGAGTGCCCGACAATGCTTAGAGTGTATTATATTTCTTTCTAAATTTGCGCAATGAAAGAAGGCTTTCAGCAACAAAGAGAACAACGTATTCCTGTAACGATAATTACCGGTTTTTTAGGTGCAGGTAAAACTACTTTCCTGAATCATATTCTCCAGAAATATCAAAATACAAGGTTTGCCATCATCGAAAATGAATTTGGAGAACTGGGTGTAGACAGTGATTTGCTGCTGCACGAAAACATTCCTGTTTATGAGTTGGTTAACGGATGTATATGCTGTACTTTGAACAATGATTTTTACAGTTCATTGCAGCTGATTCTGGAAAGCCATCACGACATCGACCATTTGTTGATCGAAACCACCGGGATCGCTGACCCCAGCCAGGTAATTGATCTTTTTATCGCCAATGAGCAAATCAGCAGTAATTTTATCGTTAACAGTGTTATTTGTCTTGCTGACGCAACTATACTGGAAGCTACCCTTGACAATGAACCGGAAGCCCTCAAACAAATAGCACTGTCTGATATTGTGATGCTCAACAAAATCGACTTGTTTAAATCCGGAAACACACAAGATTTGAAGGAGCTCATATCAGAAATCAACCCCATGGCAGAAATCCTTGAGACTACCTATGCCCACACCAATGGGTCTCCCATACTCAATACCAAGGCATATTCCTGTCAGCATATCGAACAAACCACCTTGTCATTTGATAATTTAAAGATTTCTCTTTCGGAAATATTTAAAGAGAATCATCCCAACGGATGGCAAAACAAACCCCTGAAGCATGCCATCCGCGCAGAAGGGTTTTTATTTAACGAATGCTTCGACAAAGAGTTGTTTAATATTTGGATCTCCAGTTTGATTTATTTCGATCAAAACAATCTTTACAGGGCTAAAGGGATATTGTATTTTAAAGACAGTAAAAAAAGATATATTTTTCAGGCCGTAAGAGGGTCTTGTGTATTTGAAGAAGGGAGTGAGTGGAAGGAAGGCGAGCCACGTTTCTCCAAAATAGTTTTTATTGGCAAGTTTATCGATCGCGATACAATGGAAAATAAATTAGAGAAATTGTTTGTAAAGCACGAGCCTCAGCGAGTATAAACCCGCTCATTGTCGGTCTCAGTAGTAGCTGACAAAACCTGTTACATTGGCATCAACTATGCAAAAGTCCGGAGACCCATCAATATTTAACAAGCTTACATCTAATGTGCCCGGTGTAATCTTTCAGTTCAGGCTCTCGCCTGATGGCAAGACTTCTTTGCCTTATGCCAACGACAGGTTGAAGGATATTTTTGAACTGGAACCTGAAAAAGTGTTGGAGGATGCTTCCCCGATTTTCCAAAAAGTCCTTCCGGAAGACCTTAGAGAACTTGAGAAATCTATTGAAATATCCAGAGAAACGTTGCAAGACTGGGTGTATGAGTTTCGTATCTTACGAAAGGATGGTCAAATGCGATGGCTCAGTGGGGTTGCCAGGCCGGAAATGATGGAAGACCTTAGTTGCTTATGGTATGGATACATACTTGATGTAACTGATAAAAAGAAGGTAGAACAAATCAATGCAGAAACCCGTATTAAGTATCAGGGATACTTTGAAAATGCTACAGATGGTTTGTTTGTGGTGGATAAAACCGGTAAATATCTGGAAGCCAATCCCGCAGCTTGCAGAATGACGGGTTACACCATTGATGAGTTGCTCTCAATGGAGGTGAAAGACCTGGTAGAGCCTGATTTTACCCACCAAAGAGATAAAACCCTCGAAAGGACATTCCGGGAGGGTTCGGTCGATGAAGAGATTTTACTTCGGAAAAAAAACGGGGAAACTTTTTGGGTCCGACTGGTTACCTCTCTGATCAACGAAAATACCGTCATCGCTTTTTGTCATGATATTAGTGAGCGCAGGTTTCAGCAGGAGATGCTGAAGATGCAACTGGGATTTCAAAAATTGATTGCCAGTGTGTCGTCCGGTTTTGTTAATGCCACCATTGATTCTTTTGATTCAGCAGTAAATTACACCCTTGGCGAGTGTGGTAGGTTTTTTAAAGCCGACCGTTGCTACATTTTTTTGTTTTCAGCCGACTACAGGTATATGAGCAACACCCATGAATGGTGTGCTCTTGGTATAGAGCCTCAAATCGGGAATTTACAGAATTTCAAATCAGCGGATGTAGAATGGTGGTGGAATCAAATCAGTGAAAAGAAGGTTATCAATCTTCACGATATAAATAATCATTCCGGGTTAAGCGACTTCGAAAAATCTCTCTTCCGGCAACAAGAGATTAAATCTTTGTTATCTATCCCCATGATCAACAATGGTTTGTTGATAGGTTTTTTCGGACTTGACCGAGTCAGGATGCGCAAGGGGTGGAGTGAGCAGGATATTACTCAGTTCAATCTTGTAGCAGAAATATTATCCAGTGCTCTCTCCAAATCAGGGGTTGAAGAAGCTTTGCGAAAAAGTGAAAACCAGTATAGGCTGCTGGCCGAAAATGCCCGTGATGTGATTTTCAGACTTGTTTTTCAGCCGCACAAACGGTTTGAATATGTTAGTCCTTCTTCTGTAAATCTTAACGGCTATTCTCCTGACGAGTACTATGCAGATAACAGGCTGGAGGAAAAAATTATCCATCCTGATGACCTTGCTACCGTGCAGGAGTATTATCAAAACCCTAAAGATTTCGGAAGATCCCTTGTAATGAGAATGATATGCAAGGATGGCCGGCAAATCTGGTGCGAGCAAAGCAATGTGCCTTTTTTCAATAATGAAGGCACTTTGATAGCACTGGAAGGAATTGCCAGGGATATTACCGGGCAGAAAGAACTTGAAAACAAACTCAGACAGCTTAATGCCCAGTTGCTGGAAAAGAAAAAAGATCTGGAGGTGCTCAATTTATCTCTTGAGAAACGCATTGCTGCCGAGGTGGAAAAAAACAGAGAGCTGGATCACCTGATGGCGCTGCAGGCCAGACAGGCTTCCATGGGCGAAATGATTGCCAATATTGCACACCAGTGGCGACAACCACTCAATGTCCTTTCCCTTGCTATGTATGATCTCTCGGATGCCTTCGATTATGAGGAGCTTGACCGCAGGTATCTGGATAATACCGTAGAGGAAATGACAAGGGTTATACAGGAAATGTCAGCTACCATCGATGATTTCAGAAATTTCTTTAAACCCGAAAATGATAAGTCGAGATTTAAAGTAGCAGAGATACTCAAAAGAACATTTGCTTTTATGACCCCCTATTTTGCCCATGCAGAAGTGGAATTGCAGAAAGATATACCCGGAGATATTATGATTGAAGGCTTTGCCACCCAATTGGAACAGGTAATCATTAATATCCTGAAAAACGCATTAGACGCTCAGTCACTTTCCAATCCCTCGAAACGCGAAATATATGTTAAGACAAAACTGTCATCGAATGCACGTTGTGTCATTGAAATTTCCAACACAGGAAATCCTGTAAAAGAAGAAGACCTTCCACGGCTTTTCGATCCTTATTTTACTACCAAACCCGAAGGACAGGGTTTAGGCCTTGGGCTATATGTTTCCAGGATTATTGTTGAAAAAAATATGGGAGGAATAATATATTGCGAAAACACAGCTGAAGGAGTAAAATTTGTTATTGAGCTCCCTTCTCTCCCCAATAAGGATTAATTTAGATTTTGCCTGTCATGTATTTTTTTTCTCCGCCTGCTGTTCTTAAATGGATTGCTCCTGATTATGTTCACTGGAGTGTAGAAGATGGAACCCGGAAAATATATTTAACTTTTGATGATGGTCCTGATCAGAAAGTAACCCCGCAGGTATTGAACATTTTAGAAAGCTTTGAAGCCCGGGCGACCTTTTTTTGCCTCGGAAATAAGGCAGAACAAAATCCGGGGATTTTAGAAAATATTATACTTAAAGGCCATGCTACAGGCAATCATACGTATAGTCATGCCAATGCCTGGCGTATGAGTAGGGCCGGTTTTTACAGTGATGTTGCAAAATGTAATGAGGTGTTTCGTTCCTCACTCTTTCGTCCCCCTTATGGCAACCTGCCTTTTGCCGGGCTAAAAGAACTGGCAAAAGAGTATAAAATAATAATGTGGTCTTTAATGAGTTATGACTTTGACCAACGTGTTGATCCCGATAGAATCGTTTCAGGTTTTATCCGGCAAACAAAGCCGGGTTCGGTCTGGGTGTTTCATGATAGCGCAAAAGCCCGGGAGAGCTGCCTGAATGCATTGCCACGCCTGATTGAGCATTTCATGAAGCAGGGTTTTATTTTTGAAAAACTTGAAGCAAAAAAGTTGTAGAATGAAAGAAAAGGGCATAAAAAAAGGCTGCTTCGGCGAGGGGAAATGGAATTGAAGACAAAAGGGAAATTGGGGAAATCTTCAGGGGATACCGAAACAGCCAGTAGAAGTATATAAAGAACTGATTTTTTTATTTTCAGTTCAAAAGTACAAAGATTTTTTATAATACCAAAAAAAATAGCTTAAAAGGACTATTTTTTTATTGTATAACTCAAATTTTGTTTGATTAAATAATCCTATTTTTGCGTGAAGTTATGAATTGTCAGTCTATTGAGTTTTTTGCTCAATACTGAAAATATTTTTGGTTGCACAAAGAAATATCCTTTAGCAGCCAAAAGTAATCGCCAGAAAAGATTTAATATTTACACTTATATTGCTCTATGAACAAAGTTTTCAAAAGAATAACTAAATGGATTTTTCTGATCCTGCCCGTTTTTTATCTGTCCTGTGCCAACGTTGTGGCTCCTACAGGTGGCCCTGAGGATGAAGACCCTCCGGTGATTTTAAGAAGTAATCCTCCCAATTATTCTACCTTTTATGCTGGTGAGGATGTGAGGGTTTTCTTTGATGAATTTGTGGAAATAAGTAATCTGCAACAAAATCTGCTTGTTTCCCCTCCGCTGAAAAATAATCCGGAAGTAAAAGTGAGAGGTCGCTCCATTATAATGTCTGTCTCTGATACCCTGCTTGAAAACACTACCTACAATTTTTTCTTTGGAGAATCCATCGTAGATCTTACCGAAGGAAATGCCATTCCTAATTTTCAGTTTATAGTTTCTACCGGTTCTTATGTCGATTCACTGGCCATAAGAGGTACAGTGGTTAATGCATTAACCCTCAAGCCTGAGGAGAATGTTTTTGTAATGATGTACGACAATGTGTATGACTCGGTTCCTATACTGGAAAGACCCGTTTATCTGACAAAGGCAAACCCCCGGGGGGAGTTCCTGATTACCAATATCCGTGAAGGTGAATACATGTTGTTTGCCCTCATTGACATGAATTCCAATTTTCTGTTTGACAATCCTGACGAGAAAATTGCGTTTCTGGATAGTTTGGTAACTCCTGTTTATATGGGACCAGCCCGCTTGTTGTATGAGGAAGAGACTGAAGAGTCAGAAACTGAGGATGCGGATGAAGCCGTAGACGACCAAACTGATGCTGTGGATGAGACCGAAGAAATCTCCCTGAGCGATTCAGCTTCTGCCGACACCCTGGCCGGCGACACGCTTGCTCCGGAAGATGCCAATGATTTCCCTTCTTATGAATTGTACCTTTTTCAGGAAAAAGACACAGTCCAACGATTTGTGTCAGCTTCCATGGCCGCAAGGGGCAAACTCAATCTTGTCTTTCGTATTCCTGCCGACTCAGTTGTTGTGAGAGAATATGAAAATCCTTTCGATCGCGAGTGGTTTATACCTGAATACAGCAGTAATATGGATACCCTTACACTCTGGATGCCCGGTATGGCGCGCGATACCCTGCGGCTGGAGATCAGTGACAGGGGGCATGTAATCGATTCGGTGACGGTTTCATTGCTGGAACGCGCCCCACGTGGACGTGATGCCAGGCGCACTACAGAAGAAACCGAGCCTGTTCTTACCATTACGGCTCCTACTGCTGAAGGAAGAGGAGTACATCCGTTTCATGAAAATTTTGAATTAAAAAGCCAGACCCCTCTTGATCGGTTTGATATCGATTTATTTGAATTGTATCTTAATGATTCGATTCCTGTGGAGGCAGATTTTCGTTTTAAAGATGAAATCAAACGGACTCTGCAGATGACTTCCCTGCTTGAACCCGATAGTGCTTACCGGCTGGTGATTCTGCCCGGTAGCATTACAGATATGTTTGGGGTGCAGAATGACACTCTTTCATTTGCTTTCAAGCTCAACAACGAAGAAAGTTATGGTACCATCGCAGCCAATATTACCCTGCCTGAAGCCGAAGACAGTCAATACATTTTACAACTCCTGGATGAAAACATGGAGATGGTGATCGATGAGAAGATAATTGATGAATCCGGGGTTTATTCTTTCAGATACCTGGGAGCCTCCACTTTTGCCCTGCGACTTGTTTTTGATGAGAATAAAAACGGAAAATGGGATACAGGCCATTACTTGCGCAGGCAACAGCCGGAGCGGGTTAAGGTGTATCCGGAAAATGTTCAGTCGCGGCTCAATTGGGAGGTAGAGATTCTATGGGAAGTTACTATGGAATAAGTCTTTATTTTCAGTATGTTTAGCAAGGTTATACCCCTATTTGTTATTTAAATAACAACGTTAGGCTAATGTGTAAACAAATAGTGGCGGACTTAAGTTTTGATTGATTTAAATCCCTAACTTTGCGGCTATTAATAGCCGTCACCTTGTTAAATTTAACTGTACTTTTATGAAGCTTACCCATATCGAACACATTGGAATTGCCGTAAAAAATCTCGAAGAATCCATCAACTACTATGAAGATATTCTGGGATTAAAATGTTATGCTGTAGAGGAAGTCAAAGATCAAAAGGTAAAAACAGCGTTTTTTATGCTGGGAGAGACCAAGATTGAATTGCTCGAATCCACAGATCCAGAAGGACCCATTGGGAAATTTGTAGAAAAGAAGGGCGAAGGAGTTCATCATCTGGCCTTTGCTGTAGATGGAATTGAAACTGCCCTGGATGAGTTGAAAAACAAAGGCGTACAACTGGTAGACCAAAAGCCACGCAAAGGTGCTGAAGGTCTTGACATTGCCTTTCTCCACCCCAAATCTACCAAAGGGGTTCTCACTGAGCTTTGCGAAAACAAAAACAAGTAGTAATCCCTAAAAGCTTTATAACTGATGTCTTTCGAAAAAAAAATTAAAGAACTGCTTGAAAAGCGTGAGCAGGCCAAAATGGGGGGTGGGCTTAAAAGAATTGAAGCTCAGCACAGCAAAGGAAAACTGACTGCCCGTGAACGCATTGATTTGCTTCTTGATGAAGGAAGCTTTGAAGAATTTGATATGTTTGTTACGCATCGCTGCACTGAATTTGGGCTCGAAAATCAGAAGTACTATTCTGATGGCGTGGTAACAGGGTTTGGCACCATTGACGGACGCCTGGTATATATTTATGCCCAGGATTTCACTGTTTTTGGCGGCTCATTGTCTCTTGCCTATGCCGAAAAAATATGCAAAGTGATGGACAAAGCCATGAAAGTGGGCGCTCCGGTTATTGGCCTCAACGACAGTGGCGGGGCAAGAATCCAGGAAGGGGTTAACAGCCTGGCCGGTTATACCGAAATCTTTCAGCGCAATATCAATGCTTCAGGAGTAATTCCACAAATCACAGGCGTTTTCGGACCCTGTGCAGGGGGTGCTGTATATTCACCGGCATTGACCGATTTCATCATGATGACCAAGGAAAACAGCTATATGTTCCTTACTGGCCCTAAAGTTGTGAAAACTGTAACAGGAGAAATTGTCAACGAGCAAGAGCTGGGAGGCGCCATGACACATGCCACCAAATCCGGCGTTGCGCATTTTGTAGCCGATGATGAAGAGCAGGGAATCATGCTGATTCGTAAACTTCTCAGTTATTTGCCTCAAAACAATCTGGAAGATCCACCGCTGGCTTCATGTGATGACCCTATCGACAGGCTCGAAGATGGTTTGAATGAAATAATCCCTGAAAATCCGAACAAGCCTTATGATGTAAAAGATATAATCTACTCTATTGTTGATTACAATGAGTTTCTGGAAGTACATAGAAATTATGCTTCCAATATCATTACCGGTTTCGCCCGTTTCAATGGCATGCCTGTGGGTATTGTGGCCAACCAGCCAAAGTATCTGGCCGGAGTGCTCGATATCAATGCTTCCCGCAAGGCCGCGCGGTTTGTGAGATTTTGCGATGCTTTTAATATTCCTTTGGTTACCCTGGTAGACGTACCCGGTTTCTTGCCCGGAACTGCCCAGGAATATGGTGGTATTATTCTGCACGGAGCAAAACTGCTGTATGCATATGGTGAAGCTACGGTGCCCAAAGTTACCGTAGTTTTAAGGAAAGCATACGGAGGAGCCTATTGTGTGATGAGTTCCAAGCATTTGCGTGGAGATATTAATTATGCATGGCCTATGGCAGAAATAGCCGTTATGGGACCCAAAGGAGCCATAGAAATTCTGAGCAATAAAGAAATAAAAGCCATTGAGAACGAGGAAGAACGGAACAATTTTGTCATTCAAAAAGAGAAGGAGTATCTTGATAAATTTGCCACACCATACAATGCCGCCAAGTATGGTTATATAGACGATGTAATAGAACCACGCAATACCCGTTTCCGCATCATCAGGGCACTGCAGTCGCTGGCAACCAAAAAGGATGTAAATCCTCCCAAGAAACATTCAAATATTCCCTTGTAAAATCTTTCTGCTATGGAGTTAAATGAATTAAACAGAATTGTTAACACAGTAGAAGGTAGTGCTGCAAGTGCTGCTGATCAAGTGGATGTGTTTTCCAATCATGATCCCTATGGTGGATTAATGGCCCTGATAGGGATGAGTATCGTATTTGTAGTTTTGCTTTTGCTTTTTGTGGTGTTTACCAATACCCCGAGGCTATATACCACTGAATTTAAATTATGGCTCAGTGGGTTGTTTTCTAAGCGAAAAGTATCGGAATATCCAGATGCCGTTGTTGCCGCAACCCCCAAGGGAGAAGATCTAAGTGGTGAAGTGAATGCTGCTATTGCAGCGGCAATATACCTGTATCGCTCTGAAATGCATGACTACGAGAATACCGTATTAACCATTTCAAAGGTTTCACGTACTTATTCTCCCTGGAGTTCCAAAATCTACGGATTGCGAAATTTACATCGCTAATACTGCAATACCCTCATGGATTGGTGTTGCAAATCTTGTCACGCACTATTGAAAAATTTATACTATAGAATACACAAAAATGGGATAAATGGCCAGGTGCCATTAAAATAATAAAGCATTGTTTATGAAAAAATATAAATTCACCATACACGGCAACCAGTATGATGTCCAGATTCACAATATTGAAGACAACATCATTGAGCTGGAAGTAAATGGGTCGACTTACAATGTAGAGGTTGATAAGACGCTACAGCCTGTAAAAACCCCAAAGCTGGTAAGAGCAAGAGCTGTTCCGGCAACTGATACTACCCCTTCAGAAGGAGCAGGCAGCAAAGGCGGCGCCAGTGCCACTATCAAAGCTCCTCTGCCGGGCACAATATTGAAGATTCATTGCAGGGTAGGAGACTCCATTGCTATGGGGCAGAATCTGATTACCCTGGAGGCCATGAAGATGGAAAACAATATTGATTCCGACAGAGTAGGAAAAGTGCTGGATATCAAAGTTAAAGAGGGGCAGTCCGTAATGGAAGGCGATGTATTGATTGAAATAGGAGGGTAGTTATGGACCTGAGTATTTTTGATTTTATCATACAACAGCTGCAGGAGTTTTTTGGTTATACCGCATTTGCCAATGTAGGTTGGCGTCATCTTGTAATGATATGTGTCGGTCTTTTCTTTATTTCTCTTGCTATTATTAAGCATTATGAGCCATTGTTGCTCATACCTATCGGCTTCGGGATTATTCTGGGAAATATCCCTTTTGATTTGGAAGCAGGCCTGCAAATTGGAATTTACGAAGAGGGAAGTGTTCTGAATATGCTCTATCAGGGTGTTTCGCGCGGATTTTATCCCCCACTGATCTTTTTGGGTATTGGTGCCATGACAGATTTCTCGTCACTGCTCTCTAAACCCAAACTTGTATTGCTTGGAGCAGCGGCCCAGTTCGGTATTTTTGCTGCTTACTCATCCGCTTTATTGCTGGGCTTTGAACCTCAGGAAGCCGGCGCCATTGCAATTATTGGTGGCGCTGATGGCCCCACGGCTATCTTCCTTTCATCAAAGCTTGCCCCTGAGTTTGTCGGGCCTATTGCCATTGCAGCTTATTCATACATGGCTCTGGTGCCGGTAATTCAACCACCGGTTATGCGCTTGCTTACTACACCTAAGGAAAGGCTTATCCGCATGAAACCTCCGAGAGCGGTTTCCAAACAGGAAAAAATCCTTTTCCCCATTCTGGGAATGCTGCTTACTACTTTTATCATGCCTACAGCGCTGCCCCTGCTGGGAATGCTGTTCTTCGGAAACCTGCTGAAAGAAAGTGGTGTTACCAATCGTCTGGCCGAGACAGCCCGCTCTTCACTCATTGATATCGTTACTATTTTCCTGGGTCTTACAGTAGGAGCTTCAACACAAGGTGACGTATTTATTACTCCACAATCAATGATGATATTTGGCCTGGGAGCTGCTTCTTTTGTTATAGCGACATTTAGCGGTGTTCTTTTTGCCAAGGTAATGAACCTTTTTGCCAGTGAGGGCAACAAAATCAATCCTCTTATTGGTAATGCCGGTGTGTCGGCAGTACCGGACAGTGCCAGGGTTTCTCAGCACGTGGGTCTTGAATACGACAAGACCAACCACCTGCTCATGCATGCCATGGCCGCCAATGTATCAGGCGTAATTGGAAGTGCCATTGCAGCAGGTATTCTGCTGAGCTTCCTTACATAATCTAACCTCTGCACTTCACCAAAAAGGGCTTGCCATTATTAACGGCAAGCCCTTTTTATGTATCTGCAATTTGCATGATGGCTATTTCTTAAAATACAATCCTTTCATAATTCTGGGGTCAAATTTACTGCCCATGGGCAGGTAGGTAATATTTTCATGGGCACCAATGAGCAACATCCCGTCATTGAACAGGCTTTCGTGAAAAAGGGAGATAACCTTGTTTTGCAGTTCTGTATTGAAATAGATGATTACATTGCGGCAAAAAATGAGGTCAAATTTATAGAAGATACTTCCCTCCACCAGGTTGTGCTGCTTAAAGGTGACTTTATCGCGCAGGAACTTTTTCACCCTGAAACTTTTGTTGAGCTGATCCTGCTCAAAGTATTTGCTATAGGGCACGTCGAGTGTTTCTTCAAAGTTGAGAGGGTTAACTTTAATTACCTTATCAAAATTATCAAAGTAAGTATGATGCAGGCGGTGGTTGAAAATACCGCTTCTTGCTTTGTCAAGAATCTCGGTGTTGATATCGGTGGCAAAAACCTTGGCTTTCTCCAGCAGGTTAAGCTCATTGAGCAGGATAAGCATCGAATATACTTCTTCTCCGCTGGAGCATCCTGCATGCCAGATGTTGATATGGGTTTTATCTTTGAAAAGGTTCAGTACATTTCTTCTCAGGTTGAGCCAAACGGGAACATCGCGGAACAATTCTGTAGTGTTAACGGTAATGTCATTGATACATTTTTGAAAATAAGCTTTGTTCTCCCGGGTTTTTTTGAGAAGGTCATCAACGTTCTGAAGGTTGTGGCTAACTATAATGTGTTCTATGCGTCGCTTAAACGACATTTCAGCATAGTCAGTAAAGTCAATCCCGTAAGTTTTTTTAAACTCGTAAATGACTCTAAGCACATCACTCTTCTGAATATCTATTTTTAACGCCATTTACTCCTCTATCCTTTTATAACCATTCCGGTAAAAAAATACCTGATTAATTGGGGCTTATAATTCTGCGGTGTTTTTTACCTGAACCCCATACCTGTACTGCAGTTTTTTTAACAAAAATGCGGGTGCAAGTTAATAAATAAATAATTTAAAAAGCTCTGTTTTTCACTTAATTTTAACCTGTCCGGGTCATATTTATCAAATGGGAACATATGGGTAAAAAACCTCCGGTAATATTAATTAATGGCAGGCAGGTCTTTAAAAACAAACTAAAGGATGGTGATTTTACCTGTGAAAGAAGCACCTTTTATTGTTTTTAGCCTGGCAATATAGGTGCCTGAAGACAGAAAAGAAATATCAATCATTTCTCTGTCAGAAAAAGCTTGTTCATTCATTTTTTGTGAGAAAACCAGCACACCCTGCATATCGTAAATACGCAGGCCGGTATAAGAGACTGAGGAGTTGCCTGAAATTATGGTGAGCAAGCCCTGATGATGGTTAACATAAAAATGTGGTTGCTTTTTCTGTATAATGTTGCCTGTGGAGGTAGGGATTTGGCTGAATACCGCTGTTATTTGCATAGCAGATTCCACTGGAAACTGATGTGTCGGTTGGGCGATAGTTGTCTCATTATTGATCATAAAATGCTCAAAGATCCAGCCCTCCTGAGCTTCGGCAGAAATTGTGAATGTCTCTCCTGCTTCCAGGGTATAGGTACCCGGAGCAGGTTGGGTTGTTCCCAAACCCTCCACTTCAATGATTACATCATGCGTTTCTGTCATTTCCGGAACGATCAGGCTATTGTAAAGAACACTGAATATTTGTTCTTCTACCTCGTAAAAGGCTGAGTTCCATCCTCCGAAAAAGGCGCCCGCGCTGCCATTGGTAATGAAAATAATGCCGAAATCAGGGTCATTGTTGTAATACATGTCCGAAATCAGCCCGTATGCTTCTCCTGCATGGCCTTTCATCTCATAACCGGGTATTACGATATCTCCATCCTGCTGGTTGGTTATAAGATGTATTCCCAGGCCCCATGCATTGAAAAGATTATAGTAATTATCGCCATTGCTGCCATTATACTGCCATTGTCTTTGGTGCATGAGTTCGACGGTCTCTTCCTCAAGCAACTGTATTCCATTGTAAGTTCCTTTATTGGAAAGGGTGATCATGATTTTTGCCAGATCTTCAGATGAGATTCTCAGGCCTCCCTGCGGAGAAAAAATCAGACCATTGTGCCCTGGTTCGTAGCCCGAGTAATCAATGGGTTCAGGAAGTCCTGTGGGGTAGTTGTCTGCCTGGGGCACCCACTGATCGCACGACATGCGGTAAAGCACTGCAAGATTGGTCAGGTTGATGTCGTGAAGGTTAAAACTTCCGCTGATTTCAAGTGGTTCCAGTATGTTTTCGCGAACATAAACATCAAAGCGCTCTCCGGAAACTTTCTCAATGATGCTGGCCAATACTCCATACCCAAGATTGCTGTATTGAAAATATTCTCCCGGCAGGGCATTGAGCCAGATATTGGATGAGAAATGACTTCCGCCGGGAACAATCAATTGACTGATGTTGGGAGGAGAGGGGTTATTGTATGTGGCACTCAGAAAGCCGCTGTAGGTGCTTCCATCGTTGAGGGTTGAGGTGTGCGACAACAGCATTCCGGGGGTGATGGCGATATCGGGATGTTGAGGATTCTGAACAGGAAATCCCATGATGTCAGAAATGTCATCGTCAGGATTTACCAGTCCTTGCTCATACAACTGCATGAAAGCCATTGCAGTGATGGTTTTGGAAATGGAGGCAATTCGGTAGAGGGTGTGGTTGTTTACCGGAGTGGCCAGGGCAAAATTTGCCAATCCGAAATGCCCGCTGTAAATGATTTTTCCTTCGTGTACGGCCAATACCGACATACCCATAAGATTATTGATGTTAGCGATTTCCTGCAATTGCTGCTCGTGATCCTGGTTGGCCTGCAATGAACCTGCAAAAAGAAGGAAGAGAAAAGTAAGCGTAGTAAAATTCTTCATGTGAAAAGAAATTGATAAGTAGATGTTTGCTTCAACGGGTAAGTGATTGTTGTCGTCAGAGTTCTGCATTGAGTGTTTGTGCCATGGAAGCTGCTTTGAGCAGGCATTCACGATACTCATTTTCCGGCACGGATCCTATGGTAATAGCGCTTCCAGCCATAAAGTTAATAAAGTTATCTGTTTGATTATAAAGAATACTTCTTATGATTACATTGAAGTCGAAGTTGCGTGAGGGGGAAATGTATCCTACTGCGCCCGAATACAAACCTCTGCGGGTTGCTTCGCATTGCTCCATAATTTCCATAGCTCTGATTTTAGGGGCTCCTGTCATGCTGCCCATAGGGAATGCTTCTTTAATCGCATCCACAAAATGAATATCATCCCGTAAGCTGGATGTTACTGTAGAAATCATCTGGTGCACATGCGGATAGGTGTATATGCCGCAGAGTTCGGCAACTTTCACACTTCCTTTTTGAGCGGTTCGTGAGAGATCATTTCTTACCAGATCTACTATCATTATGTTTTCACTTCTTTCTTTGGGGTCATGGGAGAGTTGATGCTTCAATTTCTCGTCTTCCTCCTGATTAGAGCCTCTTTTGATGGTGCCTTTAATGGGCTGCGATACAAGCATATTCCCTCTTTTGGCCAGAAACCTTTCAGGAGAGGATGATAAAAGATATTTATCTCCAAGGCGATAAAAGCAAGCGTAGGGGGATGGGTTGTTTTTATTGAGGGTAAGAAAACTTTTTACCGGATCGGTCTGTGCGTTTTCTCCGTAAAATTCAATACAGTAATTGGCCTCGTAGATATCTCCTTTTTGAATGTGATTTTTTATGCGGTTAACGTTTTTAATGTACTCATCCCGGCTGACCCGGTGCATGATTTTTATATTGTTTTCGTTTTTTTTATCCGGAGGAATGAAATGCATTATCTCTTCCAATAGTTTTTTTGCCGACACTGATTTATCCTCAGATGCAGGCAGACCCACCTGCACAGTATCTCCTTTGAAGAGGAAAATCTTTTCCGGTACGTAGAAGTGCAAAAGGGGCATTTTTATGCCATCGGTATTGGAGGATGTAAGGTCCTCGAGTTGATTTTTTAAATCATAAGAAAGAAAGCCAAAAATCCAGTCCTGGTGCAGGTCCGAAAATTTTTTCAGGGCATCAAAAGCATCCTGATTTTTCCCGGGACAAATTTGCTGTTGTATGCCTGTGGCCAGAACAGCATCAAACTCTGACCACGGGTCATGGGTGTGATTGCTTGAATTAAGAAAAGTGACATGCTGGTGGTGTGCCACAGCCCAGTGCAGGAAAGAAGCGTAATCTTTGGATAAGGCAGAAAGGGAGAAGGATGTAAATACTCTTTCCATTCTTTATCATGATGTATTGGTGAGGTAAATGGAGGCAGGTAAAAAGCAACGAGGCAATATCAAACCTGTCTGTTTTTGAGTGTGCCGGAATGATATTCCGGACTCAGATTCCCCAAACTGAAAATGGATAGTTTTGGGGTTGACAGGACCATGACATGGCCTCGTTGCGTATATTCAGAAATTATATTTCCCAGGTGTCGCCACTGTTAAGCAGATCATCTACACACTGAACTTTCGAATTGTTTTTGGCATATTCTATCTGTTCTTCCACTTTGTCATCGTAAGTAAAAGCTCTGGCAGAACGAATAACGCCCATGGCCACCGGATAGTCCGGCCCGGTCATGCGGCCCAGCATTCTGTGGATACCGGGATCGGGATTAAACTGGTCATGAACCAAAATGTCCTTTTCGGTAATTCCACCCACACCAATTTTTACGGCATACAATCCTGTGCCTTTAAGGATGATACCCCATTCATTGTCTTTTCCGTAAACCATGGGTTCGCCATGTTTGAGAATAAGCTGGTTTTCATCTCTTTTGGCTCTTGAGGTGACATCTGCATGTGCCTTATCGTTGAAGATAATACAGTTTTCCAGAATTTCAACTACCGATGTACCATCATGTTTGGCGGCCTCATAAAGTACTTCGGTCATGAGCTTCACGTTGTTGTCGGGTACCCTGGCAAAGAAAGTGCCCTGGGCTCCCATCACCAGACCTGCAGTGATAAACGGATGTTCTATTGTACCCTGGGGAGAGGTTTTGGTAACCTGACCCATGGGTGTAGTGGGGGAAAACTGACCCTTGGTAAGTCCGTAAATCTGGTTGTTGAAGAGCAGGATATTTACATCTATATTCCTTCTGATGATGTGTATAAAGTGATTGCCACCGATAGCCATGGAGTCTCCGTCGCCGGTGGCTACCCATACACTTTGACCCGGGTTGGCGATCTTTACTCCGCTGGCGATAGCAGATGCCCGCCCGTGAATCCCATGAAAGCCATAAGTGTTTACATAATAGGGGAAACGGGAGGAACAACCGATACCCGATATAATGGTGAAGTTTTCTTTTTTGTAACCAATGCGTGGGAATACATTTTCCACGGCCGCCAGAATAGCATGGCCTCCGCATCCGGGGCACCATTTTACCATCTGATCACTGGCAAAATCTTCCTTGGTTAACTGTACGGGGGATTTTTCTATACTTTTATCTAACATTATTTTTCCTCCAATAATTTTATGAACACCTGGGTGAGTTCTGTTACATGGAATGGCAATCCCTGCACTTTGTTGTGCTGCAGGTACTTAAATTCCGGAAGGGTCATTCTGAGATAGTTGACAAACTGCCCTTTATTAAGCTCGCAAACAATTATTCTTTTGAAGCGGGAGAATACTTCTGCCGTATTTTTGGGCAAGGGCATAATATAATTGAACTGAGCCAGGCTGACTTTATGACCAGCCTTTTGCATCTGGCCAACCGCAGATTTCAGCATTCCTTCGGTGCCACCCCAACCAACAACGAGCAAATCACCGCTGTCATCGCCCATAACTTCCTGTTCAGGGATATAATTGGCTACACGCATTACTTTATCTTCCCTGATGTTAACCATCAACTCGTGGTTAAGGGGGTCGGTGGAGACATTTCCATCAATGTTGGTTTTTTCCAATCCTCCGATGCGGTGTCTCAATCCTTCAGTACCGGGGATGGCCCATTTTCTGGCCAGGGTTTCTGCATCCCTGCGGTAAGGTTTGAAGTCAGGATCTCTGGGTTTAGCCAGGGGTGGATTGATAGCCGGCATTTCTGCTACTTTGGGTATTTTAAGGAGCTCAGAGCCAAATCCCATGTGACCGTCTGTAAGCAGAATAACAGGCGTCATGTGCTCCATACTGAGTTTTGCAGCCATGTATGCATAGTGAAAACAGTTGGCCGGGCTTGATGCGGCAATTACAATCATGGGAGCTTCTCCGTTTCTACCAAACAAGGCCTGAAACAAGTCGCTTTGTTCACTTTTGGTGGGCATACCGGTAGAAGGGCCAGCCCGCTGTACGTTAACAATTACCAGTGGCAATTCAGTTATTACTGCCAATCCCATGGCTTCACTTTTAAGAGACAGACCCGGGCCAGATGTGGTGGTGACGGCCATGGAGCCTGAAAAGCTGGCCCCTATGGCAGAGCAAATCCCTGCAATTTCATCTTCTGCCTGGAATACTTTTGCTCCCAGCGATTTATGCCTGGAGAGTTCCATAAGGATTTCGGTGGCAGGAGTAATAGGATAAGAACCTAAGAACAGCGGTCTTCCACTTCTTTCAGAAGCAGCGAGCAGTCCCCATGCGGTGGCAATATTGCCGGTGATACTTCTGTATCTTCCTTTTTGCATAGGAGCAGCACCCACTTTTATGGTAGATACAATGGCTTCTACAGTTTCTGCATAGTTATAACCCGCTTTGAGGGCAACCTGGTTGGCCTGTACTACTTCTGGTTTGTTCTGAAATTTCTTCAGGATAAAATCCAGCGTTTTGTCAAGATTTCGTTGAAAGAGAAAGTACATCATCCCCAGAACAAACATGTTCTTGGTTTTTTCTGCCATTTTTTTGTCTATCTCAACATTCGCCAGGGCCTCTTTGGTAAGCACAGAGATAGGTGCTTTGATCATGTGGTAGTTGTTGAGACTACCATCTTCAAGGGGATTGGTCTTATAACCCGCCTTTTCAATAAATTTTTCTTCGAAGGCAGATTCGTCAACAATGATGGTTGCCCCTGGCTTGGCCCACTTGAGGTTGGCCTTTAATGATGCAGGGTTCATTGCTACGAGCACATCGCATAAGTCGCCGGAGGTGAAAATCTTTCTCTGGCCCAGGTGAACCTGGAAGCCGCTTACCCCTGCAACAGTATTTTGTGGAGCACGAATTTCGGCAGGAAAATCAGGAAATGTTGCCAGGTCGTTGCCGGCCAGGGCTGCTGTATCAGAAAACAGGGTGCCTGTTAACTGCATGCCATCTCCCGAATCGCCCACAAACTTCACCACTACATCTTCCAATTCTACTATATTCTTTTGTTTAGCCATAATTAATTAATTTAGCTTTAATTGTGTTGTGTTGGATTTAAAAGTGATTTATTGCATAAAATGAATGTTCTTTTTGACCAATGAAACCTTCCTTACTACCAGCTTAAAATGCTTATTCTTTAAGGCTGCATAGCCTCAGAGGCTCATATAGTTTGCGAAGTTAATTGTTTAATTTTGAACTAATCAAAAAAATCGAAGACTTTTTTTTCGGCCATGAAAAAGGGGTGTTTTCCGTGGAAAAATTCACTTCAGTTTACGGTATGATTTACCTGGATTTAAAATAAAGTTGTTGTTTTGCTCAGTGGGTTTCTTTTTACAGGGGAAGAGTTTATAATACCTTGTTCTATGTAATTTTTACAATAGTGGAACGTTGTAAATCAAAATGATGAGACGTCAATTTGCTCCTTTTCTAATGCCCACTATTTATATCGATTTCAAATTAGGGGTAAAAGTGCTTTTTTTTTATATTGTTTGGATTAACCCCTTATCTTTGCAATGGAATTAAACCTGATTTACTAACTTAAATTTTTACACAATGGCTTATATTATCACTGAAGATTGTACTGCTTGTGGCAGCTGCATCGACGAATGTCCCGTTGACGCAATATCTGAAGGAGACATCTATAAAATCGATCCTGATGTATGCACAGACTGTGGTTCTTGTGCTGACGTTTGCCCTGTTGAGGCAATCCACCCTGCATAAGCTTATAAAACTGCTTTAGGCAGATAACTGATAGAGGCTGGTTCCTGAAGGAATCAGCCTTTTTTTGTATGGAAGTATTTTAAGACTAACAGAAACGGACCCTGGAATTTTTCCTGTCTTATTTGCTTCGGTTATCTTTTTAAGGAAAAAACGCATATCAATGTAATTTTTCTGTAGTAAATTAGCACCCCAAAAAACATTACTTTGAGCGGAAAAGCAAAACAACAAAAGGAACATGAGGAAGGGCAGGAGGCTATGTCTTTCTGGTCTCACCTGGAAGAGTTACGCGGGCATCTTGTCCGCTCTGCTATTGCTGTCTTTTTACTGGCAATAGGGGCATTTATAGCCAAAGATATTGTATTTGATTATGTAATTCTGGCTCCCAAAGAGCCTTACTTTTTTACC
The DNA here is from genome assembly GCA_011390575.1 of Sphingobacteriia bacterium. Lineage (GTDB taxonomy): Bacteria > Bacteroidota > Bacteroidia > Bacteroidales > UBA7960 > SKVR01. The sequence goes on along the minus strand of JAABSE010000015.1, from coordinate 20,638 downwards.
AACAGAGCTTTCTGCTGGCTTGCTGAACAAATCTCCACTCCGGCACTGTGCATCAATCAGAATCCGGTTGATATCATTAATATAGAACTTGCCGGACAGTTTAAAACCCATCTTATTGTATCGCTTATTGTGGGATTAATTGTTGCTTTCCCCTATATTTTATGGGAGTTCTGGCGTTTTGTAAAACCGGCATTGCATCCTAAAGAAAAAGCCAATAGCCGGGGTGCAGTGGTGGTTACCTCTCTTTTGTTTCTGGCAGGAGTGAGTTTCAGTTATTTTCTCATTGCTCCCCTTACCATTAACTTTCTGGGAAGTTACCAGGTAAGCAGCATGGTTGCCAATCAGATTGCTTTAAGTTCGTATATCACCACCGTAACTATGGTAACCTTTGCGACAGGCCTGGTATTTGAATTGCCGGTAATCGTGTACTTCCTCAGCAGGGTAGGAATTCTTACACCGGAATTTATGAAACGAAACAGAAAAGTTGCTTTTATCATTATCATTGCCCTTTCTGCCATCATTACTCCGCCGGACGTTTTCAGTCAGATACTGGTGGGTATACCCTTGTATGGACTCTACGAGGTTTCTATTGGGATTTCCCGTCGTGTGAACAACGAAAGACCCGATTAAATTGGTTTTAATGCACTTTTAGTGGAAAGAAATACGAGTTGCAGTGATTCAATTGGTATAGACAGAAGACCGGAGACCGAAGACCGACGTGGATTCTCTTCCGTCTTCTGTCTTCCGTCTAAGGTCGAACTGCGTCTCATTTATTATCAAAATATTGTCTTATCTACTAAATTAGTAGTAGTACTGATTAAATTAAAAATTGTCTGCCGCACGAAAAATCAGATCGGCTGATTGCAGCACTTTTAACCGCAAATTTTCCATCAGTTCGGGATGACTGTCAAGATAGTTGTTAACCATGATTGCCACCTCTGGTTGGTGATAATTCTGTAGTGTAGCGTTGAGCCAGTTCAGCGGGAAAAAGATATCACCGGTAGTCTGAATTTCTTCCAGCATCAGAAGGCTTTCTTCAATGTAATGTATTCCCTGCGCGGGGTGAGAAGGATGATGCAGGAAATACAATGCCTCCAGCACCCAGGGTTCGGGTCGGCGGTTTTCTGGCTTACTGAGACTTGCAAAGAAAGCATCCCTGCTGGATGGCTCGTGAGAAACAGCCGGCAAAATAAATCGTAATCTTCTCAACCGATCGGGATTTTCTGTTCTTTCCAGTTCCATTGCTGTCAATTCCGCATTGGCTGGGTTTCTCACGGCAGCTTCCAGCGCAAGCTGCGTTCTGTTGGACTCGCTGAGGGTAAGGTTCCCGGGCATTTGCTCTCCAAGATACATATCTCTCATGGTAAGGCTGCTTTCCGGGCTTCGGGCCAGTTTCATCCAGCTCTGAAAAAACATCTCTGCCTGATCTGCTTCTGCTTCTTCAAGCTTTTTCCATAACAACGCTTCTGTTTGTTGCTGGTAATCGGTATTTTTTTCAAAGACAGGAAAGTTGAAAGCCCAGGTGCGTAGATTGCTCAGCAGATAATCCTGCAGCGGCTGGTGGGTTTCTTGTTCTATGGCCGTGGAGAGGTAGAGAAAGAACTCATCAGCATTCACAACCCCATTGAGAAAATTTTCGTACATATTAATGTAGAGGGCTGCGCGAAGATTTTGGTCACTCAACAGGTGAAGATTGTCAGCAATAAACGAGATATCGGTTTCTCTGAATTTGAAAAAGCCATAACCGGCACCTTCGCCGTTGAGCATAACCAGGTAAGGTTGCTGCCATTTATTTTCTGTTTTAACTTCCACTTTATCTTCATGAAACCAGACCATTTTATGGTTTTCCTTATTTGCATCGGTAATTTTCACCCCAAGAAACTGGGCAGGAAAATCACTGTCCTCTTGTTCTGATAATTGCTCAACTATAATGTCTGCCTCGGAGGAGCCTGTTTTCCAGGTAATTTCGGGCATCCCTTTGCCATAAATCCAGGCGTTGCTCCATTGAGAAATATTTTCCTGGCTATGTTTGTCGAAAATGTTTACCAAGTCGCTCCAGTCGGCATTGTCATGTGCATACGTAGAAAGGTACTCCTGCACTGCAGCACGAAAGGGTGCGGGTTGCATGATTTTTTCCAGTTGCTCAAATACAATCGGGGCTTTGTTATAAATGATAGCACCATAAAGGGTGCCTGCCATTTTCATGTTGGAAAGGTGCTGCTTTACAGGATGTGTGCCACGTGTGCGATCAACAGCATAAGAACGAGGATAATGGGATAATACGAATTGTAACTGATGGTTTTCTTCGGGAAATTGTTCCCGAATCATCTTGTCGGCCATAAAACCGGCAAATACCTCTTTGAGCCAAACATCATCAAACCATTGCATGGTAACAAGATTGCCAAACCACATGTGAGCTGTTTCGTGGGCTATCAACGACGCTTTTCTGATTTGGGCGGTTAGCGGAGCATTCTCATCCAGCAACACACGACTGTCTCTGTACCAGACGGCTCCAGGATGCTCCATGCCACTGTACTGGAAGCCCGGCAATATGGCCATGTCAAATTTGGAATAGGGGTAGGGTATGCCGGTATAATCTTCCAGCCACTGCAGGGCAGCAAAGTGTTGCTCAAAAATTGCAGGCGCATTATTATCGATTTTTTCCTGATCCGTTTCCCGGTGAAACATCCTGAGGGTCCTGCCATTTTGCGATTGGGAAATCACGTCAAATGCCCCTGCAGTAAATGCAAAAAGATAAGTGCTGATGGGTTGGTCAGGTGCGAAATAAACTGTTTTTCTGTCTTCGTTCTCTTCTATTCCCGTTTCCTGTCCATTGCTAAGGGCTGTCCAGTGCGCAGGGATTTCGAGGCTGAGCTCAAATGTGGCTTTCAGGTCAGGTTGATCAAAACAGGGGAAAGCGGTTGAAGCACGATCCGGAACCAAAAGAGTGTACATAAACTCATCAGATCGGTTCAGTGCCTGGTCAGTGGCCGTAAAAGCAATCTCTATCACGTTGTCCTGGCGGGGTACCAGGTTGTTGGCGTCGATGTAAATATGCCCGTTGCTGACCGAATAAATAGTGGAGTCGTTGTTTACCTTTAATGAATGTAAATACTCTTTGCCGGGACTAAAATCAAGGATTACTCCATGGAGGGCTTTTAGGGGTTTGAAAGATATCCGGGCTACTCCTTCTACCGGCAGATCTTTTTGTTCGGGCAGGGTAAAGTGAAGTTGATAGGCTACATCATAAATGTGCTTTTTACGATATTGTGCAAGCTCCAGGGAAACACCTTCCTGGTAGAAAGTTTTGGTGCGTCCACAACCTGAGAAAAGCAGTAAACCAACCAAAAAGACGATCATTGTCCTGATAATCCGGGGGTTTGTCATCAGGTGGCTTGCAAAACAAGAGTGGCTTGTAGCAGAGAGGCTAAGGGGTTGGTCATTGTAATTGTTGCGGGTGTGCTCAAAGGCCTGATAGCTTGCTGGTTTGAGAATGTAGCGGGATGTTATGAGTTTTTTGTCGGGTTGCATTTTTTTGTTGTTCTTTTTCCTTAACGTTAGCGATTAATGGTTTCGAAGTATTGGTTCTCCGGGAATGGACCAGGTCGATAAGTTGACTGTTAACCAGGTTGTTTGCTTGTGCTTTATTTTTGATTCATTTTTTTTAGTCCCGGGACGTTTTATTCTATTATCCTTTCAGTTGTAAAAAATCGTGGAGCTTCAATGTAAGAGGCATCTGGTGATGCTTTTTGTTTTTTGCAGTTGCTAAGATAATAAGTATTGGTCAGGAAGAAGTGTTTTTTTCAAAGGGGATAATTTGTTTTTTAACCGTGAGTTAATAACCTCTCCAACAAGGTTGAAACCTCCTCTTTCTTCACGGGTTTGGTAAGGTATTCATCCATGCCCAGTGCCATGTACTTCTCCCTGTCACCTTCAAAGGCATTAGCGCTGAGGCCCACAATGGGGGAAGATCTTTATGTTTTTCTTTAAGCTTTTGGGTGGCTGTAACGCCATCCATTTCGGGCATTTGAATGTCCATAAAGATTAGGTCGAAACGGCCGGGCTGGAAAAGGTTTATCGCTTCCAGTCCATTTCTTACAATGTGGACTTCATGCCCCATAGAGGAGAGCATGATTCTCATCACTTTTTGGTTGATCACCTTATCTTCAGCAAGAAGGATGCGTAGTTTTTTTGTGGCTGCCGGGGCTGCATTGTCCGGAACGGGCAACTGTGGTTTATGGGCTGTTTTTGCAGGGAACGTAAACCAGAAAGTACTCCCCATACCTTCTTTACTGGTTACACCGATTTCGCCGTCCATCATTGTAACTAATTGCCTGGAAATAGACAAACCTAAGCCGGTGCCCTCAAAATTGCGTGTGTCAATGGCTTCAACCTGTGAAAAAGGAACAAAAAGCTTTGTTTGCATATCATCAGGGATCCCTTTTCCTGTATCTCTCACCTCCATTTTGATAACTACCTCCCCGTTTTCAGTATCGGAGAATATCAGGGAAGATTGAATGGTTATGGTTCCCTGCGATGTGAATTTTACAGCATTGGATACCAGGTTGTTCAACACCTGCGATAAGCGGGCGTTGTCTGCCTCAATCCAGGTCGGAATTTTAGGGTCGATAGTGTTTTGGAGTTTTACCCCTGTACTGACATTGTTTTTGAAAAGGGATTCAGCACTTAGGGGTATGGTTTTAAATTCAAAAACACGTGGTTGAATGCTTACCTTGCCTGCTTCGATTTTGGAATAATCCAGCACCTGGTTGATGATTTCCCTGAGATTTTCGCCCGAAACTTTAATCGTATTCAGGTAATCCCTCTGGTCATGATTTAACGAGGTGTGTTCCATAATCTCAATCATGCCCAGCACTCCGGTGAGCGGTGTTCTGATCTCGTGGCTCATATTGGCCAGAAAGTTTTGCTTGAAGCGAGCGGTTTTATTGGCAATTTCAAGTTCATGGCGTGTTTGCTCCGCTTTTTTGCGTTCAGTAAGGTCTGTATCAATACAGAAGAATTCCGGTTCCTTACCGGGCACTTTCACATAAGAATGTGAGGAGTAAACGGTGATGAGGCTGCCGTTTTTTCGCTTAAGGGTTATTTCAGAAGCAGGAATGGCTTTACCGGTTTTTTTCATGGTTTCTATTTCCTTCCTGACGGTTACTTTTAATTCCAAAGGGATGATCAAGTCCAGAAGATTCCGGCCCATAGCCTCTTCTTCTGTGTAGCCGTAAAAATCGACCGACGCCCGGTTCCAGTAAATTACGGTGCCATCCATGGTATAACCCTGTACTGCAACTGTTTCTACATTTTGCAAAATGTTTTTGAATCGGAGTTCGCTTGATTTCAGGACCTCCTCTGCCTGTTTGCGGTAGGTGATGTCTTCTTTTATGGCCATAAAATGAGTGATGCGGCCTTTTTTATCAAATACTGGTGAAATAAGCGCAGATTCCCAGTAAACTGTACCGTCTTTTTTTCTGTTTAGCATTTCACCTTGCCAGTCCTTACCGTTAAGTATGGTTTCCCAGAGGTGCTGGTAGAATTGTTTGCTCTGATTTCCTGATTTAAGAATTCCCGGATTTTTACCCAGTGCCTCTGCGGCAGTGTAACCTGTTACTTTTGTGAACATTGGGTTAACGTACTCAATGATTCCTTTTTTATTGGTTATAACCAAAATGGCAGGGCTTTGCTCTACAGCCTTGGAGAGTTTCTGAAGTTCTTCCTCGGCTTGCTTACGCTGGGTAATGTCATGGATTATTGAGAAGAGAATTTGAGTGTTGTCAATTGAAATGGGAGATGAATGTACTTCAACGGTCCGTAATTCTCCATTCGCAATTTTATGCTGAAATACAAAATAATTTTGTTGGTTAAGTAATGCCCTGGTATGTTCTTTTTTTACTTGATAAGAGGATAATACATTGATTTTACTGATATTCATTGAGAGTAATTCTGGTTTGCTGTACCCATAAAAATTGATGGCAGACTCATTCGCATCCAGAATCTCACCTGTGGTTGGATTAATCAGCAACATAATAGCGCTGTGGCGTTCAAACATATTTTTGAACCTTTTTTCACTTGCGCGAAGTGCCCGTTCAGCTTTTTTTTGCAGGGTGATATCAATGGCGATCTCGAACCGAACCTTGCGGCCATCGGTCCAGTCAATCAAACGATCGGTAATGGCAAAATCCTTTTCCAGGAAATGGTTGTGAAACTCCCAGTAGTAAGGTTGTTTATTATTAGCCTTAATGATGCTGTTGGTGCAGAAACTGCATGGCGAATCGAGATTCTGAAACTCCTTGTAGCATTTTTTACCAATACAATTCTTTTTTAAAATCTCCTCACTTTTTTTGTTGATATATAGTATTTCGTGGGTGTCAATGTCGGAGATGTAAATTATTTCGTCTATGCTGTTGAAAATGGAAAGAAGTTGCTTTCTCTCTTTAATAATATCTTCCTGTGCATTTTTGCGGTCGGTAATGTCTTGTATTGCCCCGTGCATTCTTATGGGCTTGCCATGTTTGTCGTAAACCAGTTCGCCGGTGCCCTGAACCCAGCGTTCTGTGCCATCATTGATACGGATTATTTTGTATTCGCGATTGAAAGATTCTTTATTCTTTACGACAGATTCATGGTAAGCAATCAATTCTTCCCTGTAATCAGGATGAATAAAGCCCGCCCAGCCCTCTATGGTATGCGGATAGGTTTCGTCTATTCCGAAAATTTTGTAAAATTCGGGTGAACATACCCATGAACTTTTCTTTAAATCACTTAAATTCAATATGGTTGAATAAGAACCAATGTGTGCCACAGATTGTGAGTTGCGCATCATTTCTTCGGACTCTAGCAGCGCTTTTTCAGCTTGTTTGCTTTCGGTAATATCCTGTACTGCGCCAACCATAGTCTTCTGTTTGCCCGAATCATCAAACTCAAGGACTCCTTTGGCATAAACATGCCTTATTTCTCCTGTATTCTGGCGAATAATCCGATGTTGAATTTCATAGGGTTCTTTGTTTTCAATTGCTTTGGCAAAAGCTTCTTCAATGGCGGGTCTGTCTTCAGGATGTGCAATCACAAGCAGTTCAGAGGAGGTTAGCCGGGAGGTAAAGCAACCATGGATTCTTCTCCAGTTATCCGAAACCAGCCAGATGTCGTTTTTTATATCCCATTCCCAGCTTCCGGTATCAGCAAGCTCCTCAGCCTGGGCCATGATTTTCTTTTTTTTGTCTATCTCTGTTTGCACCTGCCTGCGATCTGTTATGTTCTCATGGGTTCCAACAATTCTCAGGGCTTTTCCGTTATTATCTCTTTCCACACATTTTCCCCGGGAGAGTATCCAAATCCAGCTCTCTTTTAGGGTTCTCATTCTGAATTCATGTTCAAACTGATTTACATTGCCTTCAACACACTGGCTTATGATCTTTTGTACCCGTTCTTTTTCATCAGGATGAAGGAGTTGGTCAAAAAAGCTATTTTTTGTTGACAGGCCATCTTTTCGATAGCCAAGCATTGTATAGTATGCAAGGTTATAGTAGGTCTCTCCGGTCTTTACATTCCAGTCCCAGAACCCAATATGGGTAGCATCTATAAGTAATTGGAAGCGCTGATGGGTTGCCTGCAACTCTTCTTCGGCTTTAATAAGCTGGTAGCTTTCATTTTTTAAATCATCCCCTGATTTGCCTTTTGTATCCTGATGCTTCATGGCAAGCTTATTAATGTTTCTTTTTCCGTCGGGATTATTGCTATTCGTGACGGTTTTATGATTTAGTGGAAATTACCCCTTGCTCTTTCCTGATTCGTTAATCAGGTCATCGGCTTAAACCCTTCCCATAAGATTGATTTTTTTTAACAAAAACCAAATATAAGCAAAACAATGACAAAAAGAAGAAAAATTAAATCAGTGTTTTACTGCTTTTTGAACAATAAACTGCAATGAAAGTGTGAAAAAAAAGAAATGAACCGAGCCATAACAATCTGGCCAAAAAAGCTTGTCATGCAAGTTCAAAAAAGCTGATTGCTTCTGTCGAAGTTATTCAGAGGATAGGTTCAGAAATGTGATCCCACGGTAATGGGCTGCATTTTTTTCCTACAAAGACAATTCTTCTGACAAATAAAGTGCAGTAGCGCCAATGGCGGCTGAGAATACTTTTGAACGGGCGTATTGAATCTGAGGGATCTGGATTTTGAAAGGATAAAACTTGTCGAGTAATTCGCGCAATGCCAGAACGATTTCATCACAACACAGATTTTCGCAAATGCTTAAATCACCTCCCAGAGCTATTCTTTCGGGATCAAACAAGCCGGTAATTTTGCTGATTTCTTTGGCTACCAGTTTGCTGAGGCGTGAAAGTACAAGCTGACTCAATTCGCAATTCTTTCTGGAGTAATTGTACAGGTCTGCAATCTGAATTTCGGTAAGGGCTTTGCCCGGAGGAATCATACTGCCGACATCGGAATGCTGCTCACTGATTTCTTTGATTATAACATCAAGGGAGGGAATTCTTGAGAAAATTTCTCCGGCAATACCGTTGGAGCCGGTATAAAGTTTCTGGTTCACTACTACCCCAAGACCCATACCACCCACCAGGGGGTTATACATTATATATAGTATATTGTTGATGAGACTTCCTTCCTGGTTAAACCATTGCTCTCCCAAAGCTCCTGCGTTGGCATCATTGATAATACCCACAGGAATGTCAAATTGCTCCTTAATACGTCCTCTCAGATCGTAGTCTTCCATCTTGAGTCCAAAAGAGTATACTACATTCTGAGTCTTCGGATCTACAATGCCGGGAATGGCAAGAGAGATATAACGGAGTTTTTCGGGAGCATCATTGCTTTCTGTTATTATTTCATGGATGGTATTGATAATGCGGGAAATGTTTTTTTCTGTTCTCCCCGGGGTAAATTCCTTTTCTACCTTCATCAGTACCTCACCTGCGAGATTCACTAATACTGCCCTTATGGCGTGGCGCATAACCTCCAGGCCCATGATAACGCCATAATCGGGATTGACTTCCCATAATACCGGACGTTTGCCCCCTTTTTGGGTGGAAGTGCCAAACCCGCTTACCCTTATCAGATTCTTGTCCTTCAGGTGGCGTAAAATGTACACCAGTGAAGAGGGTTGCATTTCGGTTTGTTTGGACAATAAAGCGCCGGATACCTTTCCCTGTGCACGGATTAATGAAAATACCTTTCTGTGACTTCTTTCCTTGAGATCTAACATATTTGTTTGTTCATTGAGTGAACAAATGTAAGATTTTTTATGAATTTATCGAAAATTTTTTTTGCTGATGTCTGGAGGATTAAAAGAGGTTAATTCAACTAACCAACCTAAAGGAATCGCGAGGGGTAAAACGGGACATGATTTTTTCTGAAACTACCATGTTGGGGCCTGTAAGTGTAAGATAATCAATTAAAAAGGATTAGTAAAGTGGGGTGAGGGAGTAATACTTTTTTGCTGCAAAAAGGAGAGAATAAAAGAGTTACAATCAGAAAAACCGTTATATTTTTAAAATTATTAAAAATAGCTTTGATATTACTTAAAAGTTTAATAAACTTGTACTCCGTAAGGTGAAGAAAAAATTTGTAAAAGCCTTCTGCTTTAGTATCCGGAGATAAATTTTCCAGGTTAGTAATCAGAGGTCAGGCAGCCTTCACGCTGTATTTGATGTAAAAAAGCCGAAGGTGCAAATATATCAAAAAAATCATTAAATATCCATTGTTAACCACCAGTTGTCATTAAATTCTGCCATTCAAAAAATAAAAAGCAGAAAATAAACTTCAAAACAAAAAGTGAAAATGAAAGCCATTTTTAAGAGCAATCCTTCCGAAATCACCAATGAAACAAGACTGATGCAACAAAAGCTGAGAATCATACAGGTGATCTCGCAGAATGGTCATGGAATAACGGTTCCTGATATTTGTAAGGAGTTAAAAATTAGTGCTCCTACGGGGATTAAGCTTGTGAATGAGCTTCAAACGGAAGGTTTTTTGTCGGTTGTAGGCAAAAAAGAAACCCAGAACGGGCGAAAGCCTTCTATTTATGCTTTGAATAATATCAACTTCTATGCACTCAGTGTAGAGATTCTTCTGAAAAGAATAACGGTAGGGATTGTAGATGCCCGGCTCAACACGGTTTATTACCGTCAGAAAACGGACTTTGTACTTGAAAATACTCCTGAATGCCTCCTGAATGTGGAAGCATTTATCAATGAATGTCTTGAAAACTCAGGGGTGGCCGAAGAAAACATCCTGGGTATGGGTATGGGCATAACCGGCCGGGTAAAGAATGAAACAGGAGAATCGCTTACCTTTTTTAACTTCCTGGACCTGCCTCTGGGTGAACACTTGTCACGAGAGTTTGATATTCCTGTTTTTATCAACAACGATACCCGATGCTACGGCATGGCCGAAAAAATTATCGGAAAAGCCATCAAGGCCAATCATGCCATTATCATTAACCTGAGCAGGGGATTGGGTACGAGTCTTATCATCGATAACAAGATTGTCAATGGCGGGATGGGATTTGCCGGCGAATTTGGACATATGCAATTTGGCAACCGGGAGAAAATGTGTTTGTGTGGCAAAAAAGGATGCCTGGGCAACGACGTGGGCGGCTACTCGCTGGAGGAGAATTTTATGGAAAAAATCGGCGAAGGCGAAAAAACCATTGTGGATATTCCCGACGACGGCTCAACGGTCAGGTATGATGATATACTGATGGCTGCATTGAAAGGCGATGATCTCTCCATCAGGCTCGTGCAGGAAATGGGCTATAAGCTGGGGCATGCCCTCGGCAACATTATTAATCTTTTAAATCCCGAGTTGATTCTCATAGGAGGGAAGTTTGCCAAACTCAAAACACTGCTGCTCGACCCGGTAAAAACCGGACTTTCAAGTTCTGCATTGGTTAATCCCCTGCAAAGCTGTGAAATCGAATTTTCAGAGCTGGGTGATTTGGGTGGTTTGAAAGGTGCCGGTGCACTGGTTTTTGAGTATTTTGAACTAATAAAAAATTAACTATTTACAAATAAACTGTCTGGATAAGACAACATGGACATCTTTTAAAACAACGGTTTATGCGATATACAAAGTTTAATTTGCTGCTTGTGCTTTTGTTGCTGATGGGATCAGCCGGATTTGCACAGAAAACACTGACAGGTGTTGTTTATGACTCCAATGGTAATACTTTACCCGGTGCAACGGTAGTGGTTCCCGGTACTACTGTCGGTGCAACCACCAATATTGACGGTGAATTTTCTCTGGAGCTCACAGAAGACCAGAATGAGGTGGAGGTTTCTTTTATCGGGTATCTGCCTGAAATTATCAATGTGGAAGGACTGGATTATATTGAGGTAACCCTGCTGGAATCTATTGAGCAACTGCAGGAGGTGGTTGTAACGGCGCTGGGGATAAAGCGTGAATCCAAGGCATTAGGATATTCGGTGCAACAGGTGGACGGAGAAGAGTTGGGCAATACCAACCGGATGAATCCCATTTCGGGGCTAACTGGCCAGGTAGCAGGCCTGCAGATAGGGGAATCAGGAAGTGGCTCCGGGGGGTCATCCCGTATTCTGATTCGGGGTGCCAATTCGCTTACCGGCACCAACGATCCCTTGTTTGTTATTGATGGTGTGCCCGTGGATAATTCCGGAGGTTCTTCCGGGGGACGGTTTGGCGGATTTGACTATGGTAATGCCATTAACAATATTAACCTGGAAGATGTGGAATCTATCAGTGTTCTCAAAGGGGGTGCTGCTTCTGCCCTTTATGGTTACAGAGGCCAAAACGGGGTGATTATGATTACCACCCGAAGCGGCCTTCAACACGAAGGCATAGGTGTCACTTACCGGGCCATGGTCTCAACAGAGTCACCTTTGATTAAGCCCGATTTTCAGAGGGAGTTTTCTCAGGGTTCAGGAGGTGCTTTTGGCCAACTGGGAACCAGAAGCTGGGGAGTAAGGATGCAAGATCAGCAGGTGGTAAACTTCCTGGGAGAGATGGTGCCTCTTAATCCGGCAGGGACTCACCCCTATGATGAATTTTTCCGGGCAACCACCAATACCGACCACTCCATTACCCTGGATAAACGTGGAGAAACCAATGGGATTTTGTTTACAGCTTCCTGGAATCAAAGCGAGGGAATGATTCCCACCAATGAGCTGGACAAGAAGTCTTTTAACCTGCGTTATGATTCAAAGTTTACAGACTATATTACCCTTGATGCCCGTGTGAATTATATCAATCAGCAGGCGGAAAACCGGCCCAACCTGGCTGGCTCACCTGACAATCCCATCTATCTGATGACGCTTATGCCACCCTCGGTCCATCTTGATCAACTGGAAGATTTTGAAACCATTACGGGTTTGCCGGTAGTATGGAACAGTCAGTATCAGATCAATGATGATGGCACCATTTCGCTTGACCAGCCTACCCCCAATTTTGCTTCCTCACCCTTGTTGCAAAATCCCTACTGGGCTGCTAATCTCAATACCAACCGTGACGAACGAAATCGTATCATGGGTTTTGCCAATACTGTTATTGACTTCAAAGAAATGATGGGGTTGAGTTTCGATCTTAGTCTGAGCCTGAAGGCCGGACTTGACTATTACAATGATGAAAGAGAGCGGATTACTGCTCATAATACTTATTATAAGGCTGGCGGTCTGGCCACCGGAAACTGGACCCGCCTCGAAATTATGGAGGGAAATTATGATTTTCTCATCAATGCCGGCAATACCTGGGGCGATTTTACCCTTACAGGATATGCCGGTGGTAACATCATGCAACGTAGGTACAGAGCGCTGAGTTCATCTTCTGAAAGTGGATTGATCAACAAAGTGGGACCTTATGTCATACAGAATTATTTCAACCCAATTTCTTCAAATGGAATCTCAGACATGGAGGTCCACTCCCTATATGCAATGATGAGCATGGATTATCGAAGGATGATATTCCTGGATTTTACTTTCCGTAATGACTGGACTTCCGTGCTTGCACCGGATCTGTGGTCTTACCAGTACCCATCAGTGAGTGCAAGCTGGTTGCTGGAAGAAACCTTCGAATTACCTGCATCTATTGATATGCTCAAGCTGCGTGCCTCACTTGCAGGGGTAGGTTCAGGGGGAAGTAATGCCTCCTTCAGATACTTTCAGTATGGCACAATTCCCAACCAGTTTTCAGGGCTGCCTTACGGATTTTTCAATTCCTCCAGGCCTGAGCCAGGGATAAGACCTGAGTATACCATCAGTCAGGAAGTGGGGACGGAACTGATTATGTATGGCAACAGGCTTCGGGCCGACATTGCCTATTATCAAACCGGTACCCGTGACCAGATTTTTCAGAATCCTATGGCTCCTTCTTCCGGTTTTAATTCGGGCTGGATAAACTCCGGGTTTGTCAACAACAAAGGACTGGAAATTTTTACCAGTTACCGGATTATCGATAATCCCGATTTCTCCTGGACCAGCAGCGTAAACTTTACCAGGCAATGGAGCAAAGTGGAAGAGATTACCGATGAAATCGACCAGATTGTGCAGGCGGCGGCCCTGGGTGATGGCGGTGTACGTATAATTGCTACCCTCGGTAATCCGGCAGGTATTATTGTAGGAACTGCATTTCAACGTGATGATCAGGGACGGATTATGCTTAACGACGAAAATTTGCCCATCATCAAATCCGATGAGAATCAGGCAATTCTTACCGATAACATTCTTGGTAACGCTACACCCGACATCGTATGGGGTTTCAATTCCGAATTCAATTACAAAGGAGTGTTTTTAGGATTTCAGATTGATTCAAAACTGGGGCATGATATTTTCTCCGTTACCAATATGATGGGTGCCGAGTTTGGTACTTTAGACTTCACTACAGAAGGCCGCGATGACTGGTACAGGGCCGTGGAGCTGGCTGCAGGCGATCCCAATATTTCTCCGCAGGATTTTAACATGGGGTTTAGTGTTACCGGAGTAAGGCCCGGTGAAAACGAAGAAGGGGAATATTTTGTTGACCCCCAGAAATACTGGGAAAGAGTTTCCCGGATTCATGAAGCCTTTATTTATGATGCTTCTTATATTCGGCTCAGACAAATTTCTGTGGGATATAACCTGGGAAGCAGAATACTTAGAAACACACCTTTTCAGAATGCTTCCATTTCTGTTTTCGCCAATAACATTTTTTATCTTATGCGAAACACCGAAAATATCTCACCGCAATCCAGTTTCGGTACAGGAATTAACAATGGATTTGAACTTTTTGGGTATCCCGAAATGCGTTCCCTGGGTGTAAACCTGAAGGTTTCTTTGTAGAACATTTTAAAATATTACGATATGATTAAGAAAGCAATAAGATACATACTTCCGGCAATCTTAGTTTTTGGTATAACAGCATGTACCAAGGATTTCGAAGAAATTGACCGGCCTAAAACCACCAGTGATGTTATCGAACCCGATGCATTGTTTACGCGTGCCCTTGTGACAGGATCCGGGATCAGTGCAGGAGTTTGGCAATGGCAACACCAGATTGCGGGTTCAGTATATGCCCAGCATTTTGCCAATATTCAGACAGGTGCCAACTTTACGGCCGATAACTATGAACCCAGGGCATGGAATGTGGTCTGGAACTGGTATTTTTCAGCTTCAGGTTTCGCCTCTTTGCACTACAATTATAGAGTAATAGAATTGTCGCGTGAGCTGGAAAACCCCATCAAAGAGGCCGTTGCGCGCATCTGGCATGTTTATCTGATTCAACAGGTTACCGATATGTATGGAGATATGCCCGTATCGGAAGCATTTCTTTCCGTACGCCCGGAATTTGATGCCCAGAAAGACATATATATGTTTATGCTGGAAGAATTAAAGCAATCAGTAAAATTGATCAATGATTCTCAGGAACTGGGATTTCCCGGGTATGGGCAATCAGATGTTTTGTATAATGGAAGTCTGGATCACTGGCTAAGGTTTGCCAATACCATGACCTTAAGACTAGCCTTAAGAGCCTCTAATACCAACGAATTTAGCAGCGAGGTACTTCCTTATCTGCAAACCATGGATGTAGATCAAACCATTACTGATAATAATCATACGGCAAAAATCATCCCCGATCCACAGGGGCCTACCTATCATGTGAAAAATCCCCTTACTTTTGTGTACAACTGGCATGAGGTGAGATTGAGTAAAACCATGTACGATATCCTGGACAGTCTGGGTGACAACCGTCTGGAAGTTATTGCCGAACCCAATGAGGATGGCGAATACGCCGGACTGCTCAATGGCCAGCCTCATTCATTGCTGGCGGAGCAGCGGGATACGTACTTCCGGCCCCAGTTCAGCAATATCGGAACCTTTTTTATTCAGGATGAAACGCCGTTATTTCTGGTTACCGCAGCAGAATCTCTTCTTTTAAAAGCGGAAGCGGCGCAGCGGGGCTTTATTTCCGGTAATGCTGAAGATTATTATAACCAGGCCATCGCAGCTTCTTTTATGCAATTGGGACTGGATTCTCCTGATCTCATCAATGAATACCTCGATGGGCCGGCCAGTTTTGACCCCGCTAATGCCCTTGAACAAATCTGGACCCAGCGATGGATTGCCCTTTACCCCAATGGGCATGAAGCGTGGTCGCTGGTGAGAAGAACGGATGTGCCTCAAATGATGCAACCCGCCTATACATTTCCGGGCAACGACGAAATGCCCAGAAGAAAACCTTTCCCTGACAATGAAAGACAATACAATGCCGATAATTATCAGACTGCTGTTGATCGCATGGGTGGAGACGGCCAATACACCCGTATGTGGTGGGACGGAGGAAATTGATCGGGAGTATTTAATGAGAAATCGTTATATAGCAATCAGTGATTTTCACCATTATTGTTTATAACATAAAATCATTGAAGAACACTAATTTCTAATCCATCAATTCAATAATCCAACAATTCAAATTAACTTAAACCCTAAAACAACTAACTATGAAAAAGATCAAAATTTTCCCTATTCTTGCGATGCTGGCCATGCTCGCAACAAGTCTTGTCTTTACTGCTTGTAACGATGAAGATGATCCCGTTCCTGCTGAAGCTCTTATTACCGAATTTGCGATTACTAATGCCGGTGCACAGGGTGATGTCCGTGCAGAGGGTGTTATTACAGGATTCAATATTTTAGTAGTAGTACCTTTCGAAACAGACCTTACAGCGCTGACCACGGAAATTTCCCTATCTGAAGGTGCCAGTGTAGTGCCTGCTTCCGGGACAGAAGTTGATTTTACCGATACCCGTAGCTTTGTGGTTACCAACGGTGATGAAAGCAACACTTACCAGGTTACCGTTGAATTAGCAGAACCTACATCTGCTGTTATTTCTGATATTACCATTGCCTCTGTAGAAACAGGTGAAGTATATGCTTCTGAAATCAATCAGGGTGAGAGAAGCATTACGGTCACTCTCAACACCCTTCAAAGCACATTGGTGGAAATAACAGACATTGAAATTATTCCTGCCGGAACTACCTGGGAAGCTACTGGCGAAGAAGGTGTAATGGATCTGACGTTAGAAAACAGCATAACCCTGTCTTTTGCCGGAGAAGAAACCGTTTATACCATTGACGCGAATATTACGGAAGCAGGTTTTAACCCTGATAATACAGCATTGATTATTGATGGAAGCCGAATCTCTGACCTGGTCCCTACTCAAATTGACAACGAGAACACAAGAGGAGCAGCATTTGATGGCAGATACGCTTTCTTTGCATCACGAAAAGATGGAAATAATATTTACTACTGGGATGTTGAAGCTCCCGGAGAAGGTCCTGTTGCCCTCGCTATGGGTGATGATATTTCGGGTGGTACCTGGTTGATTTCTGATATCCGTATTGTTGATGGAAATATTTTTCTGTCCAACATGGTGATGGAACCCCAACAGGTATTTAAAGTTTATAAGTGGGAGGGCATTGATGATGATACCCCTGAACTTATCCTGGACTATACGGTTTCAGAAGAAGGTGTTCGTCTGGGAGATGCTATCTCTGTAATTGGTAATCCTCCTACCGATGGTTATATCTTTGCTTCTAATTTTGCTTTTCCTGATAATGCCAGCGAATTTTATGTATGGAACTTTGATAATGGTGATGATCAACCTACCATAATGCCCATTGACCCCATCGAAGGATTGCGTATGGGACAATATGGCAGGGTGAAAACCATCCCCGGTGAGCCTGATTTGTTGCTGGTAACCGGCGCTGAAATGGGCATTGGTATAATGGATTATTCAGGAAATGTATTGGCTGAAACCACAGAACCTGCTGTTCAATCCCGCAGTTTTGATCCCAACATCTTTGAATACAATGGCGGACTCTATCTCTCCTACACCGTAAACCGCGAATGGGAAGGTCAGGGTGCATGGTACGAAGTACTGAACATTACCGGTGCTGACCTTGGAGAAGTTTTAACAGGTTTGACCGAAAATAATATTGAAGAAAGAAGAGTTTTCAAACATGTATTTGGCGGACCCTCCACTTTATGGGTGGGAGGTATCAATGGTGTTGGATTCAGCTCTGATGGAAAGCCAAGGGTCATGGGGTTTGCACTTACCCATGGTTTTGTCGTGCATGAGTTTTCCAATTAATATATTCTGTACTCCGGAGAGAAATCCATTTCTCTCCGGAGTACTTTGCTTATAAAACTACCTTTTACTATGAGAAACCTACTGCTTATATTGTCCCTTATGCTGGCATCATTGTTTATGGCCAGCTGCGACAAAGACAACGGGACTGATCCTGACCCAAACGACAATGATACAACCCAGGTGGATACCCTCAAAATCAATCGTTTCTATTTCCATGAGTTGGATCCGGTAGTAGAGGCTTCTATAGATCATGAAAAACTGGAAATCACCGCTTCCGTGCCACGAACAGCCAATATCAGAAATATGGCTGTTACCGTTGAGTTTACCGAAGGAGCAACTTTAAGTCCTCCCTCCGGATTCGCCTACGATTTTTTAAATCCCCTGGAGTTTACCCTCAAAAAAGATGGTGAAACACTTAAGTATACTGCCCTTATCGATTACAGTGCAGTAGATGACAATGAACTGCTTTCCGTTAGTTTCCCCGATTTATTCAGGCAGGGCGAAATAGATGGACAAAATGTAGAACTTACAGTCCCTTATGGCACCGATCTTACCGGGGTGCTGATGGAATTGGAGGTGTCTGATTTCGCAACGGTTCAGCCGGAGTCAGGTTCTGTAGTGGATATCAGTAATCCTTTTGAAATTACAGTAACCGCAGAAAATGGCGATGAAAACGTATACACCCTGTATGCTAACGTTCAGGAGCAGGAAACCGGGGTGCGTGCTTTCTGGATTCCCGATCCCTCTCACTCTCCTTTCCTCTCTTCCTATGAGGATATTCAGGAAGGAGTTGCCCTGGCAAAAGAATTGAATTTTAATGTGTTGTATGCAGTAGCCTGGGCCAAAACCAGAACCCTTTATCCCAGCCAGGTACTGGCCGATAATTCTTCTTACAATGATGCAAGGGAAGGAATGTTTACACCCAATTATGGTGGTGGTAGTGGCGATCCTCTGGCCGACCTTATTGAAGTGGCCCATGCCGAAGGGCTTAAAGTGGTGTTGTGGTATGAATACGGTTTCATGGCTCGCTGGGGCACAGCTCCTACGCCGGAAAATGATAAACTGCTGGCAGTCAATCCGCACTGGGCAGGATGGGGGATTAACCCCCAGGGTACCGATACCATACCATCCAATTATAACAACAGCGATTTCTATTATAATGCTTACCATCCTGAAATGCAGCAGTTTCTGTTGGATTTGGTGATGGAAGCCGTTGATAATTATGATATAGACGGTGTTCAGGGTGATGACCGCATGCCTGCTATGCCACGCAACTCAGGTTATGATTACCACACCGTAGCCCGGTATCAGGCTGAGCATGATGGTAACAGTCCACCCATCAGTCCCAGCAACCCGGATTGGGTGAGATGGAGAGTGGATATCCTTAACCAGTTTGGACAGGATCTTTTTGATGCTGTGAAAGCAGCCAAACCTGATGTGCTGGTTACCAATTCGCCCAATCCTTATCCCTGGGCGTTTAATAATCTGATGCAGGAATGGCCTGCCTGGCTCGATGCCGGAAGTGTGGAAATCCTTTCCGTACAATGCTACAGGTATAATCTGCCTGCCTATCAGGGCACCATCAATGAGGTTTTGAGCTATTTTACCAGTCATGGTGACGGGAACCTGCAAAGGCTCTCTCCGGGACTAATTTTATATGGAAGTGCAGGGCTTACTGACCCGCAACTGATTTTTGATCAAATGATGTACAACCGTAGTGTAGGAATTACCGGGGAGTCCTTCTTCTATGATGTGCCTCTGCATGATGAACGCATCAAAAGAGTTATAAAAGCTATGTATCCCGGACCGGCGATTTTTCCTGAATTCTGATACAAATACCATTGATAATTATTCATGGGCAACAGAGAGATAAGTATAGATGTGCTCAGAGGTTTGGCGATTGTGGGGATGGTGCTTTCGGGCACCATTTCACGCAATCCAGGGTTGCCCGCCTGGTTGTATCACGCACAGATAGCACCCCCGGATTTTGCCTTTAATGCAAACTTGCCGGGGATTACATGGGTAGATTTGGTGTTCCCGTTTTTCCTCTTTGCCATGGGCATGGCGTTCCCCTTTTCCATGAATGCTGCTCTTGCAAGGGGGGCTTCGGAAAAGAGTATTGTAAAAAGAATTGTACTGCGTTCTTTGAAACTTTTTGTTTTTGCTGTCATGCTGGGGCACTTGTCGCCCTTTCATTATTCACAAGAGATGGGATGGGTCAGATACCTGATGGGACTGCTGGCTTTTGCAGGTTTTTTTCTTGCTTTTGCAAAGTTTCCCCGTTGGAGTCATCACGAAAGTAAACTCAACCTCTCAGGATACGGGCTGCTTGTTGCCCTGCTATTTATCAGGTATTACGGGGTTGAGCAAAATTTTTCCGTTCACAGCCATGACATCATTATCCTGGTGCTGGCCAATATGGCCCTTTTTGGAGGGGTGATATGGCTGTTTACCCGCAAAAACTGGTATCTCAGACTGGGCATTATGGTCATCTATTTTGCCATTCGGCTTACCTACAGCGTCGACGATTCATGGAATCAGATGATCTGGAATTTCACACCCTTTAAATGGTTGGGTGCTGCTTTCCCATCACTGTACGATGGGTTGCTGAATGTTGGGATTGATCTGAAAAGGACCATCTTTTACAATCCCGAGTTCCTCAAATATCTCATGATAGTTATTCCGGGCAGCATTGCCGGGGACCTGGTTCAGGCGGGCATGCACGAGAAGGTTGCTTATGATAAAAAGTCTGGGGAGGCTGTATTTATCCTTTTGCCTTCCGTGCTGCTTGCCAATATTTGCCTCAACCTGTGGGGCCTGCTCAGCCGCAATCTTGACTTTGTCTGGATAATGAACATGGTTACCGTGATTGTACTGTGGGTTTTATCCCGGAAGGGGAGCTTCAAAAGGATGAAGAATGCACGAAATCTCCTGATGTGGAGTATATTCTGGCTATTGCTGGGATTGGTGTTTGAGGCCTGGGAAGGTGGTATCAAAAAGGACCATTCCACCCTGAGC
>JAABSE010000159.1 GCA_011390575.1 Sphingobacteriia bacterium | reverse complement strand
CAGACTTTCTGCCCAGCACCAAAGGTGTATTATAAAACAAACGAACCATGAAAATCGCTATCATCAAATACAACGCAGGCAACATCAAATCCGTCAGCAATGCCCTGGGCCGGCTCGGCATTGAACATGCCATCACCGACAAACCCGACGAGATCATAGCCGCTGATAAAGTCATCTTCCCAGGCGTAGGAGAAGCCTCAACCACCATGGCCTACCTGAAAAACAAAAAGCTGGACATCCTTATCCGTGAGTTGAAGCAGCCCGTGCTCGGAATATGCCTGGGCATGCAACTCATGTGCAGCCATTCCGAAGAAGGAGACACCCCATGCCTGGGCATTTTTGACCTGCCGGTAAAGAAATTCATGGTTGACCTGAAGATTCCCCACATGGGATGGAACAGCCTGCACGAAACACGCCTCCCCTTTATGGAGAACAGCCTGGAGGGTGAGTATGTATATTTTGTGCACAGCTACTATGTTCCGGTTGCCAATGAAACAGCAGCCCTTACCCATTACGGAATACCCTTCAGTGCCGCCTTGCAGAAAGATAATTTCTTCGCCACCCAGTTCCACCCCGAAAAAAGCGGAGCAGTGGGCGAACGAATTCTGAAACGGTTTGTTGACATCGAAGTCAGGGTATGACTACAGTTCATGCCCTGACTAAAAACCAAAGCTGAGCCTCAATCCCGCATCCCTTTGGTCGCGGGATCCCGAATCCTTACAGTCTCGGGATTTCACTTCGTTCAACTTATATTTGCTAACGCTTAACCTTAACCTCAGTCTTAACCTATGCTACTAATTCCCGCCATCGACCTTATGAATAACCAATGCGTGCGCCTCGAACAGGGCGACTTCAACGCACAAACTGTATACAGTGAAGACCCGGTGCTTACGGCACAGCACTTCGAAAAAGCCGGTTTTACCCATCTGCACATGGTAGATCTGGATGGGGCAAAACAAAAAGATCCCGTTCATCTCTCCATTTTAAACCTGGTGAGCAAAGCAACAAGGCTGTTTATTGACTTCAGCGGCGGCATCCGCAGCCTGGAGCAAGCCACAGAAGCATTTGACAACGGAGCATCCGCCATCACTATCGGAAGCTTGGCCGTAAACGACCCCGATACCACCCTTTCCATTTTGAAGGAATTTGGGGCAGAGAAAGTTATCCTGGGTGCCGATGTGAAAAACGAATTCATCGCCACGGCCGGCTGGCTGGAGCAAAGTGACAGGGACATCTTTTCATTCCTTGAGTTTTGGCTGGACAAGGGATTCAGCAAAGTGATGATCACCGATGTGGCCAAAGACGGTATGATGCAGGGCCCTTCCCTTGAACTCTACCAGAACGTGTTGCAACAATATCCCGCTATCAGGCTAATCGCCAGTGGAGGAATATCAGGTATGGAAGATATCAGGAAGCTTTCTCAA
The DNA here is from genome assembly GCA_011390575.1 of Sphingobacteriia bacterium. Lineage (GTDB taxonomy): Bacteria > Bacteroidota > Bacteroidia > Bacteroidales > UBA7960 > SKVR01. The sequence goes on along the minus strand of JAABSE010000159.1, from coordinate 3,731 downwards.
CTGAAATGTTATGGAGCCATTACAGGCAAAGCCCTGTATGAAGGAATCATCAACCCTGAAGAACTCAAAGCGTATCTGAAGCAAAACTAAACATTAAACTGTCGGGAAAGTACCGGATTGCCTTTAAACAAGAAGCTAACCACAATTGGTATATCCGGTACTCTCTCCCGTAGCTCAAAACAAATAACCCATGAATAATCTTGCCAAACGAATCATTCCCTGCCTTGACATCCGTGACGGACGAACCGTAAAAGGGATCAATTTTGTGGACATCCGCGATGCCGGCGATCCGGTCGAACTTGCCCAGCGCTACTCCGAACAGGGTGCCGATGAGCTGGTATTCCTGGACATTACGGCTTCCCATGAAAAACGCAAACTCCTTAAAGCCCTGGTGGAAAAAGTCGCTGCGGCCATCAGCATCCCCTTTACTGTGGGAGGTGGGGTGACGGAGCTGAAAGACGCCGAAGTACTGTTAACGGCCGGCACCGATAAGATATCGGTCAACTCTGCCGCCATCCTCAATCCCCCGCTTATCGACGAGCTGGCAAAGCAATTCGGCAGCCAGTTTGTGGTGGTGGCCATTGATGCAAGGCTGGAAGATGGCCGATGGGAGGTGTACCGAAACGGCGGGCGCATCCCGGTGGGGCGTGAGCTTTTCGAATATGCCCGCGAAATGCAGGAACGTGGTGCCGGCGAAATCCTCTGGACCTCCATGAATCACGATGGAACCCAAAACGGCTTTGCCAACGAAACACTCAGCCAGCTCAGCCGGCAGCTATCCATTCCCCTGATTGCATCGGGCGGGGCAGGCACGAAGCAGCATTTTGCTGATGCTTTCACACTGGGAGAAGCAGACGCTGCGCTGGCCGCCAGCGTATTTCACTATGATACTATTCCCATACCGGAGCTGAAGGATTTTCTGAAAGAGAGCGGAATACCGGTGAGAAGCTGATCCGTAGCGTATTAAGCCAATAATCTGTGACAGAAACTGCTTTGCAGAGATGGAAAAACTTGCTGGAAAACAGTATCTTTACATAACCAATCATCCTATACCATGACGACCCTTGAACTAAAAAAACTTCTGATCAGTAAAATTTCAGAAATAGAAGATGAGAAACTTCTCAAAGCTATCAAAACCTTCCTGGAAGGGAAAACATCTTCAGGTATTTTAACCATCCCTGACGATGTGAAGGATGAAATTGCTGAATCAAGACGGCAGGTTGCCAAAGGGATGTGCACCGATCAGGATGAGCTTGATAAAAAGGTGGAACAATGGGGAAGCGGAAAATAGTCTGGTCACATCGGGCAAACATTAAACTATTCCAGATTCTTGATTTCTATACCCAAAGAAATCAAAGCCCACTTTATGCAAAAAGGATTTTCAAAAAAATCAAACAGGAACTTTCCCTGCTTAAAAAGCAGCCTGAACTTGGAATCCCTACAGATTTGGATGCAGTCAGAGGTCTGATTGTTGAAAACTTTATCATTTACTATGAGGAAATAGATGATATGATAGTAGTTCATTTTATCCGGGACTGCAACCAAAATCCGGCTGATTTAATCATTAAGTAGACTTATCTTTTACAATACTAAACATGAACTTCGAAAAACTCAACGGCCTGGTTCCGGCCATTATACAGGAACCCAAAGGCGGAAAAGTATTAATGACCGGCTTTATGAACGAAGAAGCGCTGGCCATTACACGCAAAACAGGCAAAGTAACATTCTTTAGCCGCACCCGCAACACGCTATGGACCAAAGGAGAAACCAGCGGTAACTTCCTGCTGGTGAAAAACATCTTTCAGGACTGCGATGATGACACTTTGCTCATTTACGCTGAACCCACAGGTCCGGTTTGCCATACCGGTAGTCCCACCTGCTTTGACCAGGATCCTGGCCCCGAACTGGCATTTCTTGGCCACCTGCAAAAAGTCATTAAAGGCCGCAAAGGCCAATCCCCGGAAACATCCTATACAGCCCGCCTTTTTGAAAAAGGGCTGCCCCGCATTGCCCAGAAAGTAGGTGAAGAAGCCGTGGAGTGCGTAATTGAAGCCATGAAAGGCGACAAGGGAAAATTCAAGGAAGAAGCCGCCGACCTGCTCTATCACCTCCTGGTACTACTGGCCGAACAGGAGCTAGAGATTGGAGAAGTAGTAAAAGTGCTGGAGGGAAGGCATAAATAGAACAAATCAGCCCGGTCGGGCTATTAGCACTGCACCAGCCCGGTCGGGACGCTAAGTTCCCGTCCGGGCTAAGGTAATGAACAAATCTATAATCCGTTGGGGGAGCTGTTCCCAATCAATCTAATTGCAGGATTACTATAAGGTTTTTATTTAACAAATGAATTTCGGCAGAAGTTAAACTCCCCAGTTTCCCCAAAATTAAGTCTTTATCAAGAGTTGCAAACTTGTTTAACCTTATAATGGATGTTTTTTTAAGCCCATTCCCGACAGAAGGTTCAACAACCACATCAACAGGAGTTTGCCATCTAATCTGGGTTGTAATAAAGCAAACTGTTACATCATCAGGATTACTGACTAACACTACCGCAGGCCTGTTTTTTTTACCTGTTAGATCAGTAAAAGGAAAGGAAACAAGCACAATATCACCCTTCTTCATTTATATCTTTCTTTAAGGTCATGAACCGTGTAAAGATCTTCTTCATCATCCAAAAAGCTTAAGGCTTTCGATTGGGATGAAAGAGCCTGTAAATTTTCCTTTATTATTTCATCATCCATTTTGCTTAAAAGAAACTCCACATAGTCATGTACTTGTGAGAGTTTTTCATCAGGAAGCCGGTTGATCAAACTTACAGTATCTTCATATAATTTTTGCTTTCTCATACAAGTGGATTTTACCAAATATACCAATATTGTGGAATACGAACAAGTATTTCAATACCCCACTTTAAAAGTTTTTACCCTTAGTCCCAAGGCGTACCCATGTTGCCATCGGACGTTGTATACCTCCGTAAAAGTCGCCACCGGACGATTACCCTTGCCCTTACTCCTACCATCCCATACCAAAACGAATCCCGCCGATTAAAAGCAGTCCGGTATAATCAAGGTTTTCAGGATCATTGCTGTCGAAAATAATGGTTACATCAGCAGGTTGCTTAGCATCAGTATATTTAAAACCTGCACCCACAAACAAGTCGATGGCAAAATGCCTGTTAAACACTTGCTGGTATCCCAGGGTAAATTTTATGTTTGCTGTGGTAAGTTGCCTGTTCCATGAGCCTGTATCGTAACGATAATAAGTAAGATCGTTCTGTCGGAATTCATCCCATCTGTAACCACTATAGCGAAAGTTCAGGTAGCGGATTCCTCCACCGGCAGAGAGATACCCTCCTCCTCCGCCTTTACGCCAGGAAGGATAATACCTGTACATGATGTCAAGTCCGGCACCTTCCATTCCGTCCATCAGCCGGCGTGAGCTGAACCAGCTCCCTTGCTTCCCTTTGTAGTAAAGGGTGGGGGCAATGATCAGCCATTTTTGCAGGTTGCCAAGAGGCTTATCAATTTCGATGCGAAGGCCATTAACAAAAAGATGCTGGGGAACTCCCATCACAAAGGAGGAATGACGGTAAGGTTCAACCTCGTCCGGGGTCTGAGTAAATCCTTGCCAGCCCAACATCATAAAAAGACAAACAAACAATATCCTTCGGGTATATGCCATAATGAGTTTATTGAAAATTCCGGTTTTTTGTGAGGGTTGTCTTTTAACAACAA
>JAABSE010000158.1 GCA_011390575.1 Sphingobacteriia bacterium | reverse complement strand
ATTGGTAATTCCCCTGGCTAAATATTTTCAATATCTTCCCTGCTCAATCCGGTAATATTGGCTATTTCTGCCAATGGCATTCCCGACTTTTTCAACCTTTTCGCGATTTCTATCTTTACCTTCATACTTCCCTCTTCTATTCCTTTTTCCCATCCTTTGGCCTCGCCTTCAGCCAATGCCGCTGATAACAGGGTTTTCTCCGAGCTTATACGATCCCAGTTTTTTTCATACAATAGTTTTTCGGCCTTGCTCAGCGAAGCCTCCATCACAAAAGTGATGGCTTTTTGAATTTCGGGCTGTTCCAATAACTCCGGATCAATCATTTCGGTCCGTTCATTGATTTCGGTCATAAACCGCAACCATAATACCTGCAATTTCTTTTGGGCAATGTTTCTTGCCTTAAACTTTTCCAGTTCAATAAAAACAAATTCCAGCCCATGGAGCCGCTCGTTGCTATCCTTCAGGTGTACTACGGCATAATGGTGATAATAATCAGGTGATTGGGGTAGGTAATTGGCATTGATAAGGTTGAGGGCATACACGGGTTTAAGACTTCTGAATTCAACCCCTTTATCGCTTTGGGTCACATATGCCCGGGAAGCGTTGAACAGCACCCGCTGTTTGAAGGCGGTGGTCCAGTTCATTTGCATTTCTACCAGAAATTGCCTGCCCAGATTGTCTTTGCACCTTACATCCACCGATGTGAATTTTTCCAGGAAAGTTTCGGGAATCATTTCCGGTGAAAGATATTCCAGTTCCACGATTTGCTGCCCTTCAGGCAGGGGAAGCATAGAATTTAAAAAACTCCTGAGAATATCAGGATGCTCGCCAAACACCTTCTTGAATATCAGGTCGTTTTTGGGGTCTAAATACTTCATGGTGAATGTTTTTGCAAAGGTAGTGATTTTTTGAATTGTTGATAAGGGGCTAATTATGTTTTAAGGTGCTGAATTTATATTTCTATAAGAACAAAAAGAATTGTTTAGAATCAATATAAATGAGAAGGATGCATAGAATTTAATTTGGATATTATCTTTTTTTGTTCTTGTTTTGCGGGCATATCTTTTTGCCGCTCTCCGAATTCAGAGCAGTGTCAACAAAAAATAAAACAGATGCCTTGTGATGTATAATGAGAGTTTAAAATCAGAGATACAATATGGAATCTAATCAGGAGGTTTTTCAGGTTAACAACCTATTCAAAACATTTGGTTCATTTCTGGCTCTTGATGATGTTAATATGTCTTTTGATCAGGGTGATGTTTTTTGTCTTTTGGGACCCAACGGAAGCGGAAAGACTACCCTGATCAATTGTATGCTGACATTATTAAAACCAGATAAGGGAGAGATTAGTTTTTGGGGAAGTCATGACTTGGTTCAGGTCAAGCAAAGAATCGGGGTTGTTATGGAAGAGGACGGATTCTTAAGGGATGTGAGTGTTGAAAAGAATCTGAAGATAGTTTGCTTGTTAAAAAATGCTTCATTTGAAGAAGTTCCAGTCTTACTTGAAAAGCTTTCTTTGATTGACCACAGAAAAAAAATGGTAAAAAAGCTATCCCAGGGGATGCGGAAAAGACTGGCAATAACCTGCAGTCTGGTGGGTAATCCTGATTTACTGATTTGGGACGAACCCTATAATGGTCTTGATCCTACAGGATTTCAGTTTATGCGTAATTTGATACATGAGCTGAAAATGGAGGGGAAAACTATTCTTATTTCCACGCATCTGCTTGATGAAGTAAAACGTACTGCAACCAAAGTGGGATTGCTGCACAAAGGAAAAATAAAAGAAGTTTTGCTGGTCAAAGATGTCGCTTCAAAATATGGAACAATGGATGAATTTTATATGAGCCATGTTCCTGAACTGCGTTAGTTTGTTTTGTATGTTTATAACATCAAGTTAAATATTGGAACAAAAATGTCTGTAAGAGAACTTGTACACATTGAATATCTGAAACTTTTCCGCAAATCCAACCTGTTGTTTTTGTTTCTGGCGGTTTATCTTTTCATTACTCCAATAGGAAGAGGGTTTGATGAGTTAAAGGTTGCTGAAAATTTGACTGTTGATATCTTATTTTTTGCCCTGGTAAATTCTTTTTCAGTAATGGGATTGTTATTACTCGCTATTTTTATGGTTAACAATACGGGTAATGACTTCAATGAGGGTTCCTACAGAAAAAGTATTGCCATTGGGTTAACCCGGGGTGATTACCTTAAAGGTAAATTATTGCTCAGTGGATTTTTGTGCATGTTTGTTTTGATATCGACTTTATTGCTTTATTTAATTTTTTCGATTTTCTTCCTTAAAGCCGGGTTTATAGAAGTTTTGCATGGAATCAATTTTTTCAGCTTGTTAAATCAATTGATTGCTTTGTCCTGTGCAGCTTTTTTTGGTTTGTTTATCATCATGGTTTTCAGAAACCGTACGATTGGACTTGTGTTTTTTCCTTTCTGGTTTATAACCGAATTTATTGTATATCTCATTGACAGATCAGGAACCCAGCGATTATTTTCAGTATATTTCCCAGGGATATCTTCTTACGAATTGTATACCATGTCTGTATTTGATGTCAAATCAATGGCCATAACGCTGATTTATGCTACCATTTTTCTTACAGCAGCCTGGTATGGTTTGACAATGCGTGAAGAAAAGGCTTCCTGATGCACTTCGACAAGATCAGCGACCGGAAAATAGCTGACCCCTCGTATGAGATAATCTCAAAGGTTTTCATTAGCGCATTACCCCACCAGATTATAATACCAAAACAACCACAGCAACCCCAGAGAAAACAGGGTGTATACGAGGTAGTAGATCCGGGCGGCTTTTTTGCGTAGTTTGTCATTCCAGGTCTGGATGCTGAAATAGATCATGGCCAGCGTAGTGGCTGCTATCAGCCAGGGCATGATGGATAACAGGGTGTTGGCAAACCCTACCTCTCCGAAAGCCGAGAGGGGAAGCCGGTATACCGGATCGGGGTTAAGGGTCAGAGCCATGAGCCAGAGCATAAATACAAACAGAAAGGCATGCAAAACCATGACGGTACGGGCGGTGAAGGAGCGGTCGTCAGGCTTTACGTATTTCTGACTCAGCCGGCGGAAAAATGCCCTTACCACATAAAAGATGATGGTTCCCAGTGCCAGAGCAAGCATGGGCACAAACAGCATTGCGGCAAAAGCAGCCGTGGCATGCCAGGGCATTTTGATGTAGGTCATGGGGCCATCGGTTACCAGCATAAGCCTGCCCATGTGATCCTCTTCGGCTATCAGATACTGCATGGGGCCAAAGGGGTAGAAGGGGCGGAGGGTGGTGCTTTCATAGATTCCCGGTTGTACTTCTTTGAACAGCAATGTTTGTCCCATCATTTTTACCTCCAGCATCTCGTCGTCGGTAATGTCAATTTGCATTACCCCCATCATCATATTGATGGATTTGTCAGAGGTGGATTCAATGCGGCGGCTTTGGTGGTACTCACCTTTCAACTGGTTGAGGGTAGGTTGCACAGCGGCAGCAATCATAGGCCTGCCGGGTGTGTCCTCTTCATTTACAGGATGGAAGTTCTGCAGGTAATCGTACAGGATTTTAATGTGCCCATCATAACTGCCACCGCTGTAAGCAATGAAAATCCCCGTATTTGTTTCCGGTAACAAATAGAATCCGGCGTCAAAAATATTGGTGCTGCCGCCATGAAAAATTACCTGCTGGCCGTTAAGGCTAAATTCCTTGAAGCCATGCGTCATTCCTCCCAAAAGTGGGTGGTAAGAGAAAGCAGGGGAGAGCATTTGGTTTTTCGTTTGCGGGTTCAGCACCTGGCTTTCGGTATTGCCAGCGTTGTTAAGGAGGAAATGCATGAACTTTGCCATATCGGCCGCTGTTGTGCTCAACCCTCCGGCAGGGGCAGGCATATATTCGAATTTTGCGGGGAGAAATTCACCGTTTACCTGGCGGTAGGCTGTCACCATCCGCTCGCTGAGTTCAGAAGACAGGGGTTGTGCAAAACTGCTGGAGGTCATTTGCAGAGGAGCGAATATGTGGTGCTTTATATATTCTTCAAAGGGCATTCCGCTTACCCGCTCAATGATGTAACCTGCCAGTGCCGGGTTGTAATTGGAATAGGCCATCACTTCTCCGGCAGGGTAAATCCTAATGGGAATATGACTTGTAAGATATTCCCGCAATGGAGGTTGCGGACTAAAGGTGAAAAGTCCATCGAGCACATCTTCAAACCCTGATGTATGGGTGAGCAGGTGCCTGAGGGTGATGGGGGAAACTTCTGTTTTTAACCCATTTATTGTTTTTGGCAAATCAAAATCAAGGTATTGCTGAATGTCAGCATCCAGATCCACATCTCCCTTTTCAGCCAGCTGCATCACTGCAGTCCAGGTGAAAATTTTGGATACCGACCCCACCCTGAAAAGCGATTGTTCTCCATCTACGGGATTTTGCTCCTCAATATTACTATAACCTTTCATGAAAGCGATTTCTTCGTCCTGTACCACAGCAATTACCGCATTGGGCAGGTTATCCTCTGTAATCATCTGCTCCATGGACCGGTCAAAAAAGGTGGGTAAACCGGGTTGTGCAAACACAACGGTTTTGCTTGCAAGCAAAAGAAGGAGGGCTACCAGGAAAGTTGTAAGATTCTTCATTTGGGTTGGGTTTAGGATTCTTATTACAAATGTAGAAAAGATCTTAATGTACTGAAGCATAAACCGGAAGTTTGTATCTTGCCCCGAAAAAGACTATGAACCACAAAGAAAACTATCCTTATTAATTCATCAGGATGAAATTAGTTTAAGTTATTGGTTAGGTGTAGCTTACATTGATGACCTTATCCCTTCACTTTGGTGAGCGCGGTGCTCATGAATGTTTCATTAGCTGATAAGCCGGGATGTTTTTCTCTGACTCTCTGAAAAATACCCTGAAATATACCGCAGAATTTATTTAATTTTGCACCCAAAATTTAAATTTTTTGATTAAACCTATTTTATGGCAACAACAGCAGATATTAAAAACGGATTGTGTATTGAGATGAACAATGAATTGTTCGCAGTAGTGGAGTTTTTGCATGTAAAACCCGGAAAAGGGGGAGCCTTTGTGCGTACCAAACTGAGGAACATGAAAACCGGGAAAGTAATTCCTCATACCTTTAATTCGGGTGTAAAAATCAATGTTCAGAGGGTCGAAAGAAGACCCTACCAGTTTTTGTACAAAGATGACATGGGGTACAACTTTATGCATACTGAAACTT
>JAABSE010000157.1 GCA_011390575.1 Sphingobacteriia bacterium | reverse complement strand
CGCAGATACCTTCCAAATAATTTAACTTTAACACCTTGGGACGATATAAGATACCCAAGACATTAACTAATTTTTACACCATGAAAGTATTATTATTTATGGGGAATTTGCTGCTAAAAGCATGTGAAGCTCCAGACGTACAGCATTATTTTAAAATTATCAACAATGAGAATCATCCAGTAAGTTATTATGTTGGAGAATCATACCCTGATACTTTAATACAACAAACAAAACCAACAATAAAAACAGTACAGCCAAATTCAAGTTTTAAAGAATCTGATTGGGGAACCTGGGAAGAACGATTTAATAAAATAGAAGGAGGTAAAATATCAGTTTTTATTTTTCATTCAGACACCCTAAATAAATATCCTTGGGAAGAAGTGCGTAATGGCTATATGATATTAAAAAGGTATGATTTGAGCTTAGAAGATTTGAAGCAACGTGATTTTACAATAACATATCCATAGAAAACTGAGAAGCCGGGGCTACCCGGCTTTTTCGTTATAAAGCCGCCACATTTTTCTGAAAGAAATCTTTAAATCTCTTTTGGTAAGCATTTTTTCAATTAGCCGGAAAATCGTTTGCTTGTCTTTCTCGTCAAGTTGCTGGATTAATCTTAGCTGTTGCTTCTTTCTTCCCTTTTCCAGCTCTCCCAAACTGAATACAGGGCCACTTCCAGTGACTCTGCCACTATTAACGCAATGATGCCAGTTTACTTCATGATTATTTATACAACTTTAGTGGCGGGGTGAACTGTAGTCACCCCGTCACACCCATTTAGAGGAATTCCCTACAGAGAGGAGTCATACCCTCACCAGCATGGGGTGAAGGTGTCAGGGTATGACTACAGTTCATGCCCCGACTAAGACAGAAGCTTCAAAGCAATTGCATTGCTGTATCATTATTAACACAAAGCGGAATTGCAAATTCCGCTTAGCCGGGCTATGGCTAAGACAAAGGATGAGTCAGCGCTGAGCGGAGTTCAACCCTTTCAGGGTTGGTATATCCATGCCGTCTCTTTTTCCACGGGTTTCACCCGCGGCTATTGTTGTTGAACCCTTTCAGGGTTATTGCTTACCCCCCCGGTCACAATCGCAGCATATAAGGAATTTTCACGCTTTAATAATGGCTATAATCATTTTGCTTTTGGGTGTCACAATCGCAGCATATACGGAATTTTCAACTTCTTCTGTGATTCTTTTCCCGTATTCAATTTTCAGTCTGCGCTATCCCGCAAAAAACCGGAAAGCTTCATACACCAGCAATGCCGGCCAGATGATGGCTTTGAGAAAGCCAAGGGCTCCACCCAGAAAAGTGGTTGCAGAGGAAATGAACCAGACAGCTGCACCAATGAAACCAAAAAAATATATGGCTCCGTTGGGTGCTTGGGAATGCATGTTTCTACTCATAATTCGAGGGTTTGAGTTTATATTTTCACAAAGTGTAAAAATAACAATCTTTATCGGTGATGAGATAAACTTTTTTCAGGAAAGGGGACGGGGTATTATCTGGTCCATGACTTCTTGCTTTCTGTTCCTGGCAATGGGAAGTTTTGTTTCACCCATTCTTATTTCATTCCCTTCAATGCTGTTGATTTTGTCTTTGTTGACAATATAGCTTTTGTGGATTCTGATAAATTTTTTCACAGGCAATGTCTCTTCGATGCTTTTCATGGTCATCATGGTTATGAGCTTTTGCCGATTGGTGTGAATAATCACATAGTTTTCCATGGCTTCCACAAAGAGAATGTCTTCAAGAACCACCCGCTCAAGCTTGCTGCTGGTTTTAACAAAGATGTAATTTGCCGATTCTCCTTCAGCCGAAGTCTCTCTGTTTTTCAAAACGTGAAGGTCGCGGGCTTTGTTTACTGCTTTCAGGAAACGGTCGAAAGGGTAGGGTTTAACAAGGTAATCCACTACATCCAGTTCAAACCCCTGAAGGGCATAGTTGGGATAGGCGGTGGTAAAAATAACCATGGGTGGATTTTTCAGGGTTTTGAGAAAATCAATGCCGGTAAGCCGGGGCATTTGAATATCCAGAAACATCAGATCCGGTTCACAGGTATTAATGGCATTGTTGGCTTCCATGGCGTTTTCGCACAGAGCACACAATTCAAGAAACTCCACCTCTTTGACATAGCTCTCCAAACCGCTGCGGGCAAGGGGTTCGTCTTCTACTATGATGGCTTTGATTTTAGGGTTCATCTATGGTAAGGGTTAAGGTTACTTCAAAACTATCAGGCAAATCTTTGATATCCAGTGTGTAGGCGTTGGGGTAAAGAAGTTCGAGCCTTCTCCGCACATTTTTCAATCCGATACCACCGGGAATAAGCCCCGGGTTTTCCGGGATTTCCTCTTTGGTGTTGTAAAACTGTGCACGGAACAGGTCCTTTTCTTTGGTAAGTTTAACCCTGATGGCATTGTTTTGTCCGTTATAGCTTGAAACATGTTTGAAACAGTTTTCCAGGAAAGGCATCAGCATCAGGGGGGCGATTTTGAAACCACTCAATTCTGGATCTTTCTCCAGTTCAAAGGAAAGTTTGTTCCCTTTGCGTAAACGCTCCAGTTCAATGTAATTTCCCAGGTAATTCAGTTCCTGCTCAATGCTGATTTTTTCTTCCCCAAAATCATACAATTGCGAACGAAGCAAATCGCTCAGTTTTATCAGTGTATCAGATGCTTTTTCGGGGTCTTGTTTGATGAGCACATAAACGCTGTTGATGGTATTGAACAGAAAGTGTGGATTTACCTGCGCTCTCAGGTATTGCAGTTCTGTTTCCAGTCGTTCTTTTTCCTTCTTTTCCTCGATGCGCTGATTCCGGTAGTTGTCTATCAAGGCTTTTATGCTCAATAAAACTGCCGTCATGAAAATATTGGAAAAACCAAACATGGCCAGTATGGGAAAGGGATTCTCTCCGAAATTTGCCATCATCTCCTTTCCCAGAATCAGTCTGATAGCGAAGAACATAAAGACCACACTCACCAGCAGCAATACCAGAAAAGAAAAGACAAATGCTGCAATTTTCTTTTTTCTGAAGAAACGTGGGATAAGCAAATACTGCGTAAAATAGTACATGCCGGCATGGGCTATGGCATATACCAGGGTGACCAGCAACAAATCATTGATGTCTTCATAAAACCCTTTGTACACCTGCACCCAGCCAATGTAATAAACGATCCAGAACAGGATGTGGTGCAATTTCAGTTGCAGAAACCGATTGAAATATTTTACCATGCTTCAAAATTACTGCAAATACCCATCTGGCAAAATCCAATTGACCATCTGTTGCATTTTCCTGACCAATGGAGGAAATGTCGGTTGCATTCCTTCCGGGTAAAAATTTATGGAGATAAAAATTGCCTTTTCTTTCACTATTACCTGTTGTCAGCTTTTTCCGACCAGATGTCAAGGAAATTTTCTCTGCTGGTGAGCGGATTGTTTCTTTGCTCTCAGATTGATAACCCGAAAACTATAAACTTAAAAATTGTGTATTATGATCAAGCAACTATTTTTTATTCTGGTATCCTTTTTTATTGGATTTAACGCTGCTGCCAGTGATTCCATCATCCAGGTGGAAAAAAGAGGGCAGGGTGAAGCCATGATTCTTATTCATGGTATGGCCTGTTCTTCGGAAGTATGGGAAGAAGTGGCAGCCTATTACGAAGATCGGTATGAGCTGCACCTGGTAAATATTGCCGGTTTTGGAAACAACCAATCACTGGAAGCTCCTCATGTGCTGAAAGCCGTCAGGGATGAAATCGTGGATTATATCCGGACAGAAGGATTGGAAAACCCTGTGATGATGGGGCATAGCATGGGAGGCTTTATCTCCTTGTGGATAGCCGCAGAATATCCCGGCTTATTGGGCAAAATTATCAGTGTGGACGGACTTCCTTACTTCCCTGTTATGGCCATGCCTGGTATTACTGCAGAAACCGCAGGTCCTCTTGTTGAAATGATGCAGAACAGCATGAAAAATCCTGATCCCGAAATGGCCAAAGCATCGCAGGAGATGATGATTGCCTCCATGATTGCCACTGAGGAGAAACGTGCAGCGGTGGTTGCGATGGGTCTGAACAGCAATTCTTCCGTAATTGCACAGGCCATGGGCGAAATGTATACCACAGATCTCAGAGAGGAGGTTCATACCATTGATGCACCCGTGCTTGCGCTGGGTTCATGGTATGCCTATCGTGCCTATGGCACTACCCTGGAGTCGGCCCGCAAGGGGTACGAAGCGCAGTTTAACAGTATTCCCGGCGCCAGGGTCGAAATGGCACAAAAAGCCTATCATTTTATTTTTTATGATGAGCCCGAGTGGTTTTTTACCATGGTGGACAGCTTTTTGGCCGAGTAGCCTGTTATGCTGTTGCAGAAAATAAAAAATGCCGGGGTCCGTATCAGTGACCCCGGCATTTGCATTGTGGAGAGCGGCAATTGATAAAATTGTTTTGTAATGCCGTCTGGTTTTTTCTCTGTTCTAATTCATGTACTGATTCATTACTGCAAGAGTTTGATGCAGTTCCAGCTCCATTTCAAGAATATTGTCCATGCTCTGATACAAATAAGACAGTTCCAGCAGGTAACCGGTAAGACTTATTTCTCCTTCTTCCCAGGCAGTGGCGAGCAGATCTGTATTATCGATGGTCTGCACCAGATTGCGATATTCCAAAACGGATTCCTGCAGGCTTGCTGCACGGGAATGTTGTGTTTTCAGGAAGTTGTAATACTGCAGCTGCTGGTCATGTTCCATGCTTTCTGTGGCTGAAGTCCTGGCCTTTGCATGCTGCAGGGTGTTTTTGTTTTCCCACAACGGGATGGAAATACCGATGGCAAAGCCTCTGAATTTTTCATGGGTCAGCAGTTCACTCACATAGCCTACGTTAAAGCCAGGCAGGTTGCTGGCCCGCTGCAGCTTTTCTTCTTTCCTGTTAATTTCAATCTCTTGTCGTAGGTTCTGCAAAACCGGATTGTTTTGTTCTGCCTGCAAATACCAGTTGTCAAACTCACCCGGGATTGCCACAGGCTCAAAGTTTGCATCAGAGAAGCTGATTTCAATGCCTCCGTTCAGGGCTGTAAGTTGTTGCTGCAAAGCCTCTTTTTCTATGGAAAGGCGTTCAGATTGTTTTTGCAGGTCAAGCAGGTTCAGCTTTGCCTTGTTGTGTTCTATGATGTTGGTTTCGCCGGTTTCCAGCATGCGGGCATACGCGTCTGCAACCCGTTGTGCATGTTGCAGACGTTGTTCCAGCAAT
>JAABSE010000156.1 GCA_011390575.1 Sphingobacteriia bacterium | reverse complement strand
CCGCCCACCATTTTCTCCACCGCCCGTGCGGCAAAGCGTCCCAATGGCCAGGTGTGCTGGTCAAAGCTATAATCCACCACAATCAACAGGCCGCCGGGCCTCACAATCCGCCGGGCTTCGCTGAAGATTCCTTCCGCGGTATAGGCCTGGGTCTCATGAAGGCAGAAACTCATAATCGCGGCATCAAATGCATCGTCTTCAAAACCGGTTTGTGAGGCATCTTTTTGAATACAGATACTTTTTAAGCCTTTTCGCCATGCCTGTTGCAGCATGTTTTCAGACACATCTACCCCCACAAGATTTTTAATCCCTGCCTTCTGCAGGTAGCGAATCTGGTTGCCGGTGCCGCAACACAGATCGATTACACTATCTGCATTTGCAGTGAGAAGGATGTTTCTTACCGACTTTCTGATTTTGCGAATGGGCAAAAGAAGCACAGTATCATAAACGCTGGCAAGAAAACGACTGTAGTGATTGTGACTGGACATACAAGTATGAATTAAGGATAAATTTCAGCTTTTGCTGACTTATTTTCCTGCAAAGGTAATCGTAATACATTATATTATCTTTTGTACAGGCTGCTATATCATATCCGCTTTCTTAACATTGAGATAACATTAGCTTAACATAATCTTTACAAAATCATAACCTTCCGTTGACAGAAATTTTGGGTTACGTGCCTATCTTGCAGTGCATAATTTAAATGAATACCGATGTCCTATACTGCAAGTGAAACAGTCAGTTACGAATCCACCAGGTCAAATTGGCATAGATGGGTTTCTGTGTTGTTACTCGTTTATGTTCTGCTGGTAGCCGTAGGAATTATAGGCGATGGCTTTAAAATTGCTGCGGGGGATCGGGCCGTTCAGCTGTTCAGTTTTGCATCCAACCCATTGATTGCCCTGATAATCGGAATTGTAGCTACTGCTTTGATACAGAGTTCCAGCACTGTGACCTCCATTATCGTAGGATTGGTAGCAGGTGGAATGCCTTTACAAATTGCTATTCCCATGATCATGGGCGCCAATGTAGGAACGTCCCTTACCAGCACCATTGTTAGCCTGGGACATATCCGAAACGGAGAGGAATTCAGGCGGGCTTTTTCTGCTGCAACAGTGCATGACAGTTTCAACCTGCTTGCCGTTGCCATATTATTGCCTGTTGAACTGCTTTTTAGTCCACTTGAAAAAGTATCAGGATTTTTTGCGGCATTCTTCAGGACGGGAGCAACCACCGATGTGACAGGCTTTAACCCTATAGGGGCAATTTTGAAACCTGCAACGGAATCTTTTGCTTCATTCGCCTCATTTATACCGGGTATCTGGAGCGGTATATTCATGATCATGACTGGTGTTATTCTGATTTTATTTGTAGTAAAATACATTGGCAAAATATTAAAAAAGGTCATGGTAGGGCGTGCCCTTGAGATCATGCACCGAACGGTGGGGAAAGGCCCTTTTTCCGGAATAAGTGCAGGAGGAATCATCACCATCCTGGTGCAATCGTCCTCTACCACCACAGCACTTATAGTTCCTATGGCGGGAAGTGGTATTTTTACGCTAAAACAGGTTTATCCTTTTACGCTGGGCGGCAATCTGGGTACAACCATCACAGCCCTTCTTGCTGCTGTTGCTATAACCGGCCCCCTGGCGATTCTGGCTTTACAAATAGCATTAGTTCATCTTTTCTTTAATCTTTTTGCCATCATTCTTATTTACTCCATTCCCTTTTTGCGAAATATTCCGGTTTTTATTGCTGAAAACCTCTCTATCCTTGCACAACGAAATAAAGCCTATGTAATGGCTTATATTTTAGGTGTCTTTTTCGTGGGACCACTGTTTGTGATTGGTTTGTCCAGATTGATGGGGATGTAAAGTACGGTAGGTTACTCAAATTCTTTAAATTGACTTCCTGATTATAATACTACCCATTTTATTTGCACACATAGGTGACTACCGAATTTAACTTATCATGCATCCTTAAGCTGGAGGTTTTTTATCGTGGCAGGATTGATGGCATTGGAAATTACATTAATGACGGTTTCGTTTCAGTCGTGGCGGGCAGCGAGGAGGAATCCGGTGGAGAGCTTAAGATATGAGTAATATATGAGGCTGAAATCCCGTTGCATATTTCGTAAATTTTGCAGAAAGCAAAGTCACATGAAAAATGGTGGCGGTGAGGCTTTACGAAATGCAACCTTACTGTAACAAGAACCAGTTTACTTTTCAGTTTTTTTCTTTTCTGCGGATGACAAGATGATACTTATTATGATTAATGTAACTCCCATCAAAAAAAATGGCAGATGTAAGGGAGCGTAAAAAATTCGCAGCATCGCCACCTGAACTGATATCCAGATGGTCAGGAATATTCCTTGCACAAAAATAAACCTGAAATAAGAGGGATGCTTTCTGAATATCATAAACAAGGTCAGGCTGCTAAAAAGACCAATGAACAAAAACAACAGAATGCCGGGTATGAGGTAATTGCTGAAAGGGGCGTGTTCCAGAAAACTTAAGGGCATTTGCATGTATTCGCCGGAAGGGTCGTACATCAATCCTGCACCACCCCACAATGCGCCTAAGGCATTGATAAAGAGAATAAATATCGAAATAATTTTCAGGGGTCTTATCATGGTCTGATATATTTAAATTTCCTCATTAAAATTAACCAAAATCACATTGCATTGCGAAATGAGGTTTAAAAATTCTATATGACTATCTGGAAATGAAAAAGTTTTATACTAAGTCGGCGAAGCCAATCTCCACGAATCATGCGAGTTTCAGGCATTTTCTTAATCATAACCGATACTCAAAAGATTTTATGTTATTTCTATCGCTGCGTATCATGATAGAAAAGTTTTTGTAAATTCGGTTGGATTTGCATCGATTCTTTTCTCTTTTTTCTAAACGATTCATCTAATCAGTTATGATTGATTTTCTCCCCTATAAATCACAATTAACAATTGAAGATCTGGAACTTGCGAAAGAGTCCTTTCATTTAAAGGTTTTCCGGCGAGCTGAAGTAATCATGCCTATCGGTCCTGTATGCACCCAGTTATTTTTTATCAAAAAAGGTCTGGTGTATGCTCAAACAGCTGATGAAACCATTTTGTACTACGAATTTGAGAACCATGCTTTTACCGATATAGAGAGCTTTCTTTCACAATCGTCTTCAGCCATTTCGATAATATGTGCGGAAGATGACACACATATAGTTTCTATCAGCCGGAAGGATTTACAACACCTTGTCAAACAATCTCACAGTTGGGCACTTTGGGCAATCAAATTTTTGGAAGGTGAGCTTTTAAGGCTTACAGGCTACTACGAATCGCTGAGACAAAATGATGCCAGTCAACGCTATGAGGAACTCATTAACCTGCGTCCGGATATTCTCCAAAGGATTCCGCTTGGTCATATTGCCTCTTATCTGGGCATTTCACAGGTTAGCCTGAGTCGGATCCGGGGCGGTGTGCAAAAAAAATAATCTTTTTTACATTTGTTAAAAGAAAGTCTAAGAGGAAGATACACCTTTGTATTGTCTAATAAAAGATGATATGTACAGGAGAAATATATTATTGGCTGGTTCTACAGGTTATCTGGGTGGATATTTAGCCAAAGAATTATGCAAAGAACAAATTCCATTGCGACTTTTGATCAGAGAAGGGAAAAAAACCCCTGTAGACAATCCTGGTTTGGGTGTGGTCACAACTGATGTTACCAGGCAGGCCAGCTTAATTGGGGTAATGAATGGGATTGATACAGTAATAAGTACTGTAGGCATTACCCGCCAAAAAGATGGCCTGACCTACATGGAGGTAGATTATCAGGCAAACAGGAACCTTTTAAACGAAGCTTTGAATGCCGGAGTAAGCAAATTTGTTTATGTGGCATCATTGCATGGCGATGAAATGAGACATCTGAAAATTTGCGAAGCCAAGGAAAAATTTGTTGATGAACTGAAGGAATCGGGCCTGGATTATATAATTGTAAGACCCAATGGATTTTATTCTGACATAGGAGAGTTTTTGGAAATGGCACATAAAGGCCGGATTTTTCTATTGGGGAATGGCAGAAAACAACTCAACCCTATACATGGAGCTGATCTCGCCAAATTTGTGGTAAATCGCCTCTATCTTTCTCATTATGAACTAGAAATTGGAGGTCCGGATGTTTATACCCATCGGGAAATCGGCCAGTTATGTTTTCAAGCTGCAGGTAAACCTGTAAAATTCACCTATATTCCTCATTGGGTCCGATTGTCGGTATTGACTTTATTAAGAACATTTACCCATCCCCAAACGTATGGTCCTTTAGAATTTTTTCTTACCACCCTGGCCAGGGACATGATCGCTCCGACTTATGGTGAAATCGCACTCAAAGATTATTTGATCGCTGAATATGATCGTTTAAACGATTCAAGATAAAAATATCCTTAATACTATCCATTTACTCCTTTCTAAATGAATTTCCATGCAAACGAAATCCTCAAAAATCCGTATCCCAAAAGCATTACATGAATTACACGGAGAGTATGCAAACCCATTTGATCTCTGGGTTAACTACTTAACCGGCTTCTTAGCAACTGCGGCTATTGTTTATTTGGCAAATGATTTGCAGTTTTCGCTCCTTAAGCTGATTGTTTTGGCCATTCTTGCTCTCGATCTTTCAGGAGGAGTGGTTTCCAACTTTACTACCGCCACCAGTCAGTACTATGCCAAAAGTAAAAAGCTCAGGTATTTGTTTTTGACCATTCACCTGGTTCAACCTGCAGTATTAACCTGGATATATCCTGAGTATATATATGAGATTATTGTTGTTTCTGGCTATACTTTAGTATGCACTCTCATAGTCAACGAATTGGCTCATTATGAAAAACAGAGAACTATCGCTTCTTTTCTGATGGTAATGGGTATCATACTCACTATTACCATGGATATCTCCGAGGCTGCGCTTTTAATCATGATGCTTTTGTTTGTGATCAAACTATTGTTGGCTTTTGCTGTTAAGTGGGAATAACACATATTTTTCCGTAAAATTTGAGAAATGAACGCAACGATTTATAGAGTAAAGACCGGAATGATGATGCTATTGCTGGGTCTTCCGTTTTTTCTTCAGGCACAACAAATTGATTCCGGCAAATCCCAGGTAGAATTCAGTGTTTCCAATATGGGAATATTTACAGTGAATGGCACCATGAGTGGCATGCACGGAGATGTAGTCTTTGATGCCAGCAATCCGGACGGTGCATCATTTGATGTTTGTATCAGGCCCGAAACCATTGACACGGATAATAGCCGGAGAGACCGGCACCTTAGGTCGGAAGATTTCTTCCATGTGGAAAAATATCCAGAGGTGTGTATTGTTTCTGAGCGGATATCGAGCACTTCAGAAGGGTTTTTACTGACGGGGTTTGTGACCAT
>JAABSE010000155.1 GCA_011390575.1 Sphingobacteriia bacterium | reverse complement strand
CTGTTCTGCGATGGCTAGTGCGTTTTTCCTCCAATTGTTGTATCTCTCTTCATCACTGAGCATTTCTTTAATTTTCTCTGCCAGGTGCGCAGGCTCATGGCTTTCGATACACATACCCACATCATGTCCCTCAACAATTTTTTTTACCTCCACAAGCGGAGATGCCAGTACCGGAGTGCCGGCTGCAAGGTAGTCGAAAAGCTTATTAGGAAGACTGTATTTGTAATTCATGCTCACCGGTTTGTCCAGCGATACCCCCAGATCGCACAGACAGGTGTATTCCATCATTTTCCGGTAGGGCATTTTGGGCAGAAAGTGTATTTTTCTTTCCAGATGCAGCAATTTAACCAGTTCTTTGATTTTTTCCCACACATCGCCCCCTCCGATAAAGTACAGTTCTACATTCTCAAGTCCAAACATGGGTTTCATCGCATGGATTAGCTCCTCTGCACCCCTGTCAACATTGATGGCGCCCCCCTGCATCAGTATAATCTTTTTGTCTTCGGGAAGACCCAGTGTGTTTCGTGTAATGCGGGGATTACACTTGTAACGACGAGGAAGATTGCGCACCACACGCGGACGGTTGCCGTAATCCTTTTCATACAAATCGGCAATAGAGTGATTAACGGTTATGACGTTTTTCAGCCGTGGAAATATCATTCTTTCGATGCTGTGCCAGAAGCCTCTTACAAAAGGCCTTTCCACAATTTCGGTAGATCCCAGAAAATACTCATGTGAATCATACACAAGGGGGGTGAACCTGATGCGGGAAACGAGAAAATTGGGCAGCAGTGTGTCCAGATCGTTGGATACATAAAGATCACACCTTCTGAACAAAAGGTAAAAGAAAAGTTTCAGGTTATACTCCGCGTAAAACATAAAGCCTTTCTGGAATACCATCCTGAATCGAAAAGTATTGAATTTAATATGTTTGACTGACAAACTCCCGGGCCTTTTTACGCCCACCATGGTAACCCTGTATCCCAGTCGGGAAAGAAAATCACATACTTTCAAAACACGCTGGTCGGTGGCCAGATCGTTGGTTACCGAAACACAAGCTCTCTTCACAATTTATTGCTTTTGCCCATTAAAAGGATTTTTACTAAGATGGTTTACGCAAATTATACCTTTAAGGATACATCCTTTTGTGCTTCCTCATGCGATTTATAGCGTGAAATCCTGATATTCAGATAGGCAAAAATAATGGTCATGAAAGGGCTGATAATATTGAAAAAACAATAAGGGAGAAAAACCAGGGTAGGAACTCCGAGTACAGTGGCCTGGGTAGCTCCACAGGTATTCCAGGGCACCAGAACGGAAGTCACCGTTCCGCTGTCTTCCAGTGTCCGGCTCAGGTTCTGGGGTTTGAGCAATCTTTCACGGTAGGTGTCAGCAAACATACGGCCGGGAACCACAATACTCAGGTACTGATCGCTGGCAGTAAGGTTGAAGAATATGCAGGTTCCTGCAGTAGAGGCCACCAGTGAGCCGGTATTGTGGGCAAGTTTGATAACTGATTCGGTGATTCGGTGCAGCAAACCGCTGGACTCCATGATACCCCCGAATATCATGGCACACATGATCAGCCATACGGTGTTGAGCATTCCACGCATCCCTCCGGTTGCCAGCAGGCTGTTCACCATTTCGTGGTCGGTATTCACGCTGATATCAGTATACATTGCCTTCATAATGGCAATGTAGGCTGCCACATGAAATTTTTCCTCCATACCACCTACCTGCTCAATTATCTGGGGTTGAAATATCAGTGCCGAAACAGCTCCGGCAAGGGTTCCGAAAAACAGGGCGGGCAAAGCCGGAACCTTTCTGATAATCAAAAATATCACCAGCGCCGGCACAAGAAACAGAATGGGTGTAATGGTAAAGGTGCCTGAAATTGCATCCAGAACAGGGGTAATATCACTGTATACGTTTCCGCTGTATGTACTCAGTCCCATGATAAGAAAAATGATCAGGGCGATGGAAATTGACGGAATGGTGGTCCACGCCATGTATTTGATGTGGGTGAAAAGGTCGGTACCTGCCATGGCTGGCGCCAGATTGGTAGTGTCGCTCAGGGGGGACATCTTGTCACCAAAATAAGCACCCGAAATAATGGCTCCTCCGATAACACCATCGGGCATGCCCAGTGCCCTGCCAATGCCCAGCAGTGCTACCCCCAGGGTGGCCACTGTTGACCATGAGCTGCCTGTTGCCAATGAGACAACCGCACTCACAACACATGCCGCCACAAGAAAAATTGTGGGGTTGAGAATCTGCAATCCGTAATAAATCATGGCCGGAACTATTCCTCCCAGAAGCCAGGTCCCAGCCAGCGACCCAATAAGCAACAGGATCAGGATGGCTGTCATGGCCGAACCGATACTTTTTACGATTCCTGCTCTCAAATCGGTCCATTTATGCCCCAGGCTGATGGCCACCACAGCTGCCACAGCTGCTGAAAGGATCAATACAATCTGATTGGAGCCAAATAAAGAGTCATCCCCAAAAATAAATACATTGATAGAGATGAGTGTAGTAAGAAAAATTACCGGTATGAGAGCCAGAAATAAAGTAGGACGTCGGGTGGTTTGGGCCATAGGGTTGCTTGTAAGTTGCTTGTTTAGCTTTATAAAAACGCGTAAAGTAAAAGCATTTTTTTTACTCCACAAAAATTATTTTGCTGCACCTGAGGCATCCTTCTGTCCGATTTTAATCTTTTAAGGTCATTGTTGCTTCTCCCTGGATAACCTCACAATGGGCAGGCTGCCTGGGAAAAACCGGTAAAGGTTCGTGACAAAGGAAACCGGTAAACTCTTTTTTGTTAAAGCAAAGCAATGAGAATATTGTGGTGAGACATTCTATTTAGAACCTTTCCAAACAGAATTCTGAGTAATTTTGCTGCATGATAATTATTGAAGACACCCTGATTTCCGACGAAATCTACACCGAATGCTTTGTTTGCGATCTTCCTGTTTGCCATGGCGGGTGCTGTGTGCACGGAGATGCAGGTGCACCACTGGAAAAGGATGAAATTGCCATTCTAAACAAAATATACCCCAGTGTAAAGCCCTATATGCGCAAGGTAGGGATTGATGTGATTGAAGAGACAGGAACCTACGTGGAAGATATTGATGGAGAGTTTACCACACCCCTTGTAAATAAGCAGGAGTGTGCTTACGTGTTTTTTGATGAGGATAACATTGCCAAATGTGCCATCGAAAAAGCATGGGAAGAAAAAGAGATTGATTTCAAAAAGCCCGTCTCATGTCATTTGTATCCCATCCGCGTAACCAAATACTCCAATTATGATGCAATAAATTATCATCGCTGGCCCATTTGCGACTGTGCCAGAAAAAATGGCAAGAAACTGAATGTACGGATATATGAATTCCTTAAAGAGTCGCTGACACGCAAATACGGGGAGGACTGGTATGAACAGCTGGATGCATACATCAAACTAACCCTGGGCGAAAAATAATCTCTTACATTACCCCACTGAATCCACCCATAAGTGTTGCAAGAACAACTGAAATTATCAGCCTTACAGCAAAAAGGATGATAATAGAAGTTATGGTAAACCCCATTTGTTTGTGTGCCGGAACCCTTATGATAGTGGCCGTTCCTTTGAAAAAAAGAAAAAGCATATATACCATTGCTGCCAGATTAATGATCTGCAATGCAGGGTGAAGCGAAGATATAACAGACCCCAGATAAACAGGGGTATAGGAAAAGGCAATCAGTGCTACGGTTTCATTCAGTGAGCTTACCCCGTTAAATTTTGGTGCCATCGCTGCAATCATCCAGGCACTCAGCAGGATAGCTCCTGCAGAACCTGCAAAAGTGATGAAAAACATCTGGTTAGGACTCAGAAGGGTTTCCTGTAATTGGGCTCCCATAAAGAAAATCATTGCCAGGCTGCTGGCAAAAATCAAGGGCACAAGAAAATACCCGAATATTTGCTGCCAGCTGTAGCCGGCTTCCTTTATCATGTTCCATCCCGCGTCAGGGCTGGCCAGAAGAGTTCGTACAACTAGAAAAAGATGATTTATATCCACGATGGAATGTAGTTTTATGTTTTAAGGCTGCAAAAATACAATTATTAAGTGGGGTTTGGGTTGATTTTTCGTCGCAAACTGAAAGGGTCAAATTAAAAACCTGTATCTTTATTTGGTCAAACAGGAAAATATGAACTGGGAAAGGCATGCAAAGAATTTTGAAATGTATCTGCAGCTGGAGAAGTCATTGTCTGCCAACAGCATAGAAGCATATTTACGCGACCTGCGCCGACTCAGTGAGTACCTTGAGTTAAAAGGACTTTCGCCCGAAGTTGGTCTGGTATCCCATCAGGTGCTTTCAGAATTTATTCTGTGGATTGCGCAACTGGGATTGTCGGCCCGCTCACAAGCCCGTATGATTTCAGGAATCAGAGCCTTTTTTAAATTCCTGGTACTGGAAGATGTAATCAGTAAAAATCCTGCTTCCCTGTTGTCGCTTCCGCGGCTGGGCCGTAAGCTTCCCCAGGTGCTTTCAGTTAATGAAATCGATGCCATGATAGCAGCCATTGATCTGAGTCAGGCACAGGGACAACGCAACCGCACCATCATTGAAGTGCTGTATGGCAGCGGGCTAAGGGTTTCGGAGGCTGTGGAACTGAAAATATCCGATATTTTTTTTAAGGAAGAGTTTCTTAAAATTACCGGAAAAGGCAACAAACAGCGCCTGGTTCCCCTGGGCAGATCAGCGGCCAAAGAGTTGAAAATATACCTGGATAACCATCGAAAACAAATCGCTGTTCAGAAAGGATATGAAGACCACGTGTTTCTCAACCAGAGAGGACGCAAACTTACCAGGGTAATGATTTTTATTGTCATCAAAGGATTGGCAGAGAAATCAGGTATTTCCAAAAATATCAGCCCTCATACTTTGCGCCACAGTTTTGCCACCCATCTTGTGGAGGGTGGGGCAGATTTGCGGGCTATTCAGGATATGCTGGGGCACGAGTCTATTACCACAACCGAAATATATACCCACCTGGACAGGGAATACCTGAGAGAGAACCTTATTTCGTATCATCCCCGGGGGAAAATCAGACAAATACAATCTTAAATTAACATTCTGTTCAGGTAGGGTGTTTGCATATTATGTAAATTTGAACTTTAAATAGCAACCCCAATACAAATCAAACTTAAAAACCAAAACATTATGCACGAAAAATTTACTATCAAAAGTCTTGCTGGTTTACTTTTTTTTCTGACATTCTGGTTAACATCTGTTGCCCAGGTTAATCTGCATTCATCAGATTTCAATACCTCCCAGGGGGAGGGTTATACTTTGCAGGGAGCCATTGGCAATACACCCTGGATGGTAAGCCGCCCGGGTGCTGACTGGGGTGCAAGGATTCACAACGATATACTTGAGTTAACCAATACAGCCTCTGCCCAGGACAACGCTATTGGCTGGGTGTTTGTGCACCTGGATGCGGGTGAATTT
>JAABSE010000154.1 GCA_011390575.1 Sphingobacteriia bacterium | reverse complement strand
ATGTTTAATGTGGGTAACTGGGCTCTCTATATGAATGCCCTCGGGCTTACCCAGCAGCAGGTGGTGTCGTTTATCATGGTCCTTTTCGGAATTGTGTTTGCCGGTTCCATTACCTATATTATTATCCAGTTGTATCGCGACGGGTTCAACCTGTCGGTGAAAAATATTGTCAAAAGCCTGAGTTATCTGCTGGTTTTGGCAGGTTTGGTCTTTGGTGGCATGTGGGCAGCAGATAACATCGAACTGAGCGAACAACTCACACAAACCTTCTCCCTTGCCGGTCAGGTGATTTATTATATTGCCCTGGCAGGGATGGGGCTGCTGTTTTTACATTCGGTATACCGTGCATGGAGTCATCGCAATAAGAAGATAAACCCGATGCACTGGTCTGCGATTTTTACACCCATTATTCCGCTGATACTCATTTTGTTTTTTGGGGTAAATTTTTTATCGGCCTTTATCCTGGGCATTGCCTATGCCTACCTCATTACCTACAAAAAAGATAATATCAGCACCCTGATACGCTCACTTATTGAAGGATCGGCCGTGGTTTTGCCTGCGGTAATCCTCATGTTTGGCATTGGCTGGCTGCTGGTTTCGGTAATGGGTCCACCCGATATGACGAGTGAATATCTGATGGCCACCTATGGCACGGATGTTTGGCCGGTGCGTGAATTGATGCAGCCTTTTGTTGCACGGATTATTCCTTCCTCTGGCTGGATGTACGTTATCACCTTTACCGTACTTGCGCCCCTGGCTCTCTACCGGGGTCCGCTCAATGTATGGGGAATGGGCTTTGGGATTGCGTCAGTAATGATGGCTGCCGGTATGCCTGCAGGTGCCATCCTGGGGATGCTTTGGTCTGTAGGGCAGGTACAGGGAATTTCCGACCCCACCAACCTGCAAAATGTATGGATTGCCAACGAAATGAAAATTGATGTACAGAAAATTTTGTACAACACGCTGCCCTATTCCTGGGTGTTTGCTTTCCTGGGGTTGGTTGCGGCAGCTTTCATGTATTATTTATAGTGAATGGTTATGAGAAAAATAAAAATAGGAATTGATGTTGGCGGAACATTTACGCATGCAGTAGCGGTAGATGTGAAAGATTTTTCCATCGTGGGTAAGGCCTGTGTTCCTACCTCGCATTCTTCAAAACAAGGTGTTGCTGAAGGAGTGGTGGCTTCCATGCTGACTCTTGTGAAAGAAGCCGGTATTCAGCCTGAGGAAATCATCCTGATCGCCCATTCCACTACTCAGGCTACCAATGCCTTGCTGGAGGGAGATGTTGCCCGGGTGGGAATTGTAGCCCTTGGCAAAGGGCTGGAAGGTACCATTGCCAAAAAACAGGCTTTCCTCAATGATATTTACCTGGCACCGGGGAAATTGTTGCCCGTATTTTTTGCCTATATCAACACTTCGGCCGGCGTTACACGTGAACAGGCCAAAGAGGTAATAGAGGATTTGCACAAACAGGGTGCACAGGTGATGGTGGCCACCGAAGCGTTTGGTCCCGACGACAACCGGCACGAAAAACTGGTGGTGGAAGTGGCAGAAGAAATGGGCTTCATGGCTACGGCAGCCTGCGATTTGTCGCAATTGTATGGTATCAAGGTGCGTACCCGCACAGCCATCGTTAATGCCAGCATGATGCCCAAAATGATTGAAACGGCCAATCTCACCGAAGAAGCCGTGCGTCAGAGCGGCATCAAAGCACCCCTTATGGTGATGCGCTCCGACGGAGGAATCATGGATATTACCGAAATGCGCAAACGCCCCATCCTCACCATGCTCTCGGGTCCTGCAGCCGGAGTGGCCGCGGCACTGATGTATGCCCGTATTTCCGATGGTATTTTTGTGGAGGTGGGTGGTACTTCTACCGATATTTCCGTTATCAAAAACGGAATGCCCCAGGTGAAAACGGCTCAGATCGGGAACAACCGGCTGAGCGTGAAAACCATTGATGTGCGTACCATCGGCGTAGCTGGTGGTTCTGTTCCACGCATTGCGAACAATAAGGTAGTAGACGTGGGGCCTCGCAGTGCCCATATCGCCAATCTTGCCTACTCCGCTTATGCTGAGCACGACGACTTTTCGGACATCGAAATTGAAAAGATCAGACCTAAACCCGGTGACCCGGCAGATTATCTGAAAATAAAAAGTAAAAAGGGTGATTACACGATCACGCCCAGCGCAGCCTCCTATTTTCTGGGTTTGGTTAAAGATACCGGGCATGGGGAAGCCAATAGCAATGCCGTGAAAAGTGCTATAGAGAATGTGGCCCGGAAGCTCAATATGAAAGCGGAAGATCTGGCGGAAAGTATTCTGGAAAACACGTCTGCAAAAGTGGAGAAAATCATCAAATCCCTTATTCGTGAGTATAAGCTCGACAGGGATTTTGTAGTGCTTTACGGAGGTGGGGGAGGAGCCAGCGCCATTGTTCCCCACGCTGCCCGGTATATGAAAATGAAGCATGACATTGCCAAAGATGCAGAGGTGATATCAGCCATTGGCGCGGCCATGGGAATGATTCGTGATACAGTGGAGAAAAGCATTTTCAATCCCACCGAAAACGACATCATCAAAATCAGGCAGCAGGCCTCCGAGTCGGTTATAAAAATGGGGGCAAAGCCTGAAACCGTGGAAGTTCAAGTGGAAATTGACAATGCCAACAAGAAGGTGATTGCCATTGCCACAGGCTCCAGCGACCTTGCCGCCCGCGATACTGCAAAAGATCTGGATGAGAAAGGACTACAGGAAATTGCCAAAGAGGCGCTCAAGGCTTCCAACGGTCAGATAGAAACGTTTGGAAAAACCAATCTGCTTTCTGTGGTGGGCTATACCAAAACGATCAACCACTTTCTGGGCCTCATGAAAGAAACCCGTCAGCCTGTGGTAGTCATATCCAGGGATGGTACCATCAAACGAAAATTCGACGATGTGGTATTGCGCAACTGTGAAGTGAATCAGGTAAAAAGACACATTGCCGAACTCATTGAAGAGCTTCGTTCCTACGGTGATGGTGGCGAGCTGATGCCCGATCTGTTTATTGTGGTGTCCGGTAAAATTGTAGATATGTCGGGCCTGATGGAGTTGTCACAAATCCTCTCTCTGGTGGAATTTGACCTCAAAGACCTGGACCAGCAAGAACAGGCCATTGTGCTTGCCACAAAAAAACGATAAAGAGATGAACTGGTCCAAAGCAAATACATTCACACACAGGTGTATGATTATGGAACAAAATATAATGCAGTCGATAAAAAAGGAGTGTAGCGCTGAAATTATGGTAGAATTCAAATGCACCCACAAAACCTAAGGCGCGTAGCGCTGACATTAAAGGATTCTCATTAAAAGTATTAGCGCCACCATAACAAGAAGAAAAAATTAGAAACGCATGGACACTGAATTTGATAACATAATATGGGGCCCTTCCCTGGAAGGAATCCAAAAGGCCATTGAACTCAAACAATCCGGCAGAGAAGTATTACTGGCAGGGAAGTTTGGCTTTCCGGGAGGGCAAGCTACTGAAGCCCTGGCCTCGCTTTTTCCGCTGGACTATTTCAGCGAGCCCGGATTCAAAGCTGATTTTCTGAAAAACATTGAAAAACTGCAATATGGCGTTTTGTTTCGCAACCAGCAATGGGTGCTCATGCACCCGGAAGCCGTAAAGAGAGTTTGCTGGCAAATGCTCAACGAAAACAATGTGCAGCTGCTTTTCCACGTCTTACCCCTGAAGGTGGAGATGGGAGCCCATCCCCGTCTGGAGGTGTTTGGGCGGGAAGGAAAATTCTCTCTCACAGCCTCAGAAATCACTGATTTGTCAGATGATCGCTACCTGGACAACCTGCTCAACAAAGATGTGACGAAAACTATCGTAATCAACAGTTTCTTTGCTGATCCGCTACCGGCTGACTTTCCCGGCTTTCAGGTCATCCGACGGTTCGAAACACCCATCGGCCAGTACATCTCGGTTTCGGTGAAAAATGTTGCCTCCCAGAATGTCGAACGCACCTTCAACCGCGAACTGGATCGCCTCTCCAAAGAATCCTGGAAAAAACACCAGGCGAGAATACTGATGGTGCCGGTGTATCCGGAGGTGAAGGAAATAGACGGAAGACCGTAGACGGGAGGAAGACGGAAGACGGGGAGAAGACGGAAGACGGGAGACGGAAGAGAGATGAAGTAAGTGTTTTGTAAATTTTAAAGTGTTGATTATGGAAAGCAAGTTTAAATTCGAGAAGCTGATTATCTGGCAGAAGGGAATGGAATTAGGAGAAATAATCAATTCTATTGCGAAATCATTTCCATCTCATGAACTATACAATCTGTCATCCCAAATAAGAAGAGCTGCAGATTCAGTTGCTCTGAATATTTCTGAAGGTTCAATCGGTCAGTCGGATTTGGAACAAAAGAAATTTGTTGGATATGCTATAAGGTCTGTAGCGGAAGTAGTGACATGTTTGCACAAAGCAAGATTAAGAGCGTATATTACACCCGGGCAATTTAGTGAAGTATATAATTTCTGCTTTGACTTAATAAATATGGCTACCGCATTCAAGAAAAATATACAGAAACCGATGTCCGATCCCTAACTCCGGTCTTAGGTCTCCCATCTCCGGTCTCTAACTTAATAAATTAATTATGACTTCAGTACTTTAGAAAAAATATCAAATAGAACCCGCTCTTCCGTCCCCCATCTCCGGTCTCCGGTCTCCGGTCTCCGGTCCCAAAATTCCGTCTTCTGTCTTTTTTAACTTAAAAACAACAAAAAAATATGAACCCAATTTTTAGCAAACTAAAAAACCAACTCATCGTCTCCTGCCAGGCAGAGGGCGACTCGCCATTCAACAATCCGGAGGACGTGGCCAAGTTTGCTGTTTGTGCAGAGATGGGCGGTGCGGCGGCCATTCGTACCGAGGGTGTTGAAAAGGCGAAGGCTATCAGAAAAAAGGTTGGGTTGCCGCTTATCGGTTTGGTGAAGTCTGAATTTGAAGATGGCTACGTGAGGATCACCGGCAGCGAAAAAGATGTAAAAGATTTGATGGATGCAGGCTGCGACATGGTGGCCATTGACGGTACCTTCCGGTTGCGCGAAGGAATGACCGGGCCGGAATTCATCAGGACCATGAAAGAAAAACACAATGTGCTTATCATGGCCGATATTGCCACCTTCGAAGAGGGTGTAGCTTGTGCAGAGGCCGGTGCTGATTGTCTGTCGACCACCCTGAGTGGTTATACCCCCGAAACGGAGGGTGCAAATACTTCAGGTCCCAACTTCGCATTGCTGCAACAGCTTACCGAATATTTTAAAAACCGTCTGCCGGTAATTGCCGAAGGCCGCTTCAATGCTCCTGAACTGGCAGCACAGGCTATAGAAGCAGGTGCATGGGCCGTGGTGACCGGTACGGCCATCACTCGTCCGCAAATAATAACAAAATGGTTTTACGATGCTATTAAGAAATGAATATGATGTAGTAGTGGCGGGTGCCGGAATTGCCGGTATCTCAGCTGCTGTAAAAGCCGGAAGTCTCGGCTGTAATGTATTGCTTATCGAGCATTATCCTTTCCTGGGAGGCATGTCCTCCGCCGGGATGGTTTCTCCGTTTATGAAATCCAT
>JAABSE010000153.1 GCA_011390575.1 Sphingobacteriia bacterium | reverse complement strand
GAAAAGGCTTATCTTATCGACACCGCTGTGCAGGTGGGGGTGCGCGAAACCCTTAGGGCGGTGGCGCAATACATGATGACCGGCGACGATATCCTCAAGGCCGCCAAGTTTGATGATGTGGTAGCAAGGGGTTGCTATGGGGTGGATATCCATGGACAGAAAGACGAACAAAGCCGCATGGATGATCTGGAAGAAGGAGCCTGGTATGATGTGCCGCTTCGCTCATTAAGGGTGAAAGACGCAGAAAACCTCATGGTGGCAGGTCGTTGCATCGGGGCTACCCGCGAAGGGCATGCTGCTCTGCGCATTCAACCCACTGCGTCAGCCACCGGAGAAGCCTGTGGTGCCACAGCGGCGCTGGCAGTAAAACTGAATACGACACTGGACAAGGTTCCCTATGAAAAAATCAGAGAGCAGCTGTTGAACAATATTGACTGAAAAACCGGACATTTTAGGTGAAAATGACATTTGCCGCTCAAGGGTTCTGGTTAGGAAAAAAAGGATAATGATGGAAAAAGGAAAAATTGAATTTGGTACAGATGGATGGCGTGGCCTGCTGGATGAAGATCTCAACGATCATAACATTCAGATAGTAGCCCAGGCGCTGGCCGATTACATGCGGCTTAAAAGCAAAAACAACAGAGTAGCTGTAGGCTATGACGGACGCCGTGACTCTGACCGTTTTGCGCGGCTTTTTGCCGAAGTGCTGCGCGGAAACCGGATAGATGTATTGCTCTCCGACAGGATTGTATCCACACCCGTGGTATCATTTACCTGTGTGCACCGCACCTGCGATGTAGGAGTAATGATAACCGCTTCACACAATCCGCCGCAATACAACGGGATAAAGTTCAAGGCTTCCAACGGTAGTCCTTTTGCCACTGAAGAAACCGCTTTGGTAGAATCCCTGCTGGGGCATTCCCTTCCTTCTTTTGATGAAAAGGGAGTAGAAGAAACGGACCTAACGGCTGATTACCTTGCGCATATTGAAAAAAGGATTGATTTTGAGGCCATCCGCAAATCCGGCCTACGCGTTGCCATTGACTCCATGGCCGGCTCGGCAGGAACACAGATGGAAGAGCTGCTCAAAAAGCATGGCATTCACGCAGAAACCATTTTTGGTGTACCCCAAACAGATTTTGCAGGTCGTTTGGCAGAACCCGTGGAACGCAACCTGCAGCCACTGGCTGATTTTCTCCGAAAAGGCGACTTTTCGCTGGGTCTGGCCACTGATGGCGATGGCGACCGCCTTGGCGTGATGACCGACAATGGCAACTGGATGAACGTGCAGGAAACCATTTTGTATCTTGCTCAATTTTATAAAGCTACCAAAGGAATAGAAGGCAGCCTGGTGAAAACAGCATCCGTTACCGACAAGTTGCTCACCCTTTTCCCAGGTGAAGAAGTGGCTGATGTGCAGGTAGGCTTCAAATATGTGGCAGAGGCCATACTGGAGCATGACGCAGCCTTCGGGGCAGAAGAATCCGGCGGGTTTGGATTTAAAGGACACCTGCCCGAGCGTGACGGGGTCTTTTCAGGCCTGGTATTTCTGGAAATGCTGGCAAATTCCGGCCATAAAACATTGGAAACATTCATCGCTGAAAAAAGAGAGGAATTGGGTGTAATCCATTATGACCGTATTGACCAGAAGAATGATAGTCCTGCCCGATACAAGGTCTTGCCTGCTCTGGCATTGACTTCCCCCGAAGAATTGGCTAACTTTAAGGTTGTCAGCATGCAAGCTTACCAGAGTAGCCGGGGGCAAATCAACGGACTGAAACTGCGTCTTGAAGGCAATCCCCGATGGTTGTTGTTGCGTGTATCGGAAACCGAACCCATTGTAAGGATTTATGCCGAAGGGGAAAACCAGCAGGAGGTTCAACAATTGCTCAATGCCGGGAAAAGCCTTTTTGACGAATTAGACGAAGCTTAGCCATCAACTACAGTAAAACGCAGAAAAACAACTTCTTATGATTACAACAAAAGACGCAGCCATAAAAACCATCCAATCCCATAACGGAGAATTTGCCGAGGTGAAAAATCCCTCTTATGTTTATCCCCCGGTGGAGTATTATCCGCTGGCGGCACCTCTGAAAAGTGTAACAGAATTGAAGGCAGCCCTGATGGATATGGATGGCACCACTACCACCACCGAAGTATTGTGTATTTATGCTCTCGACCGGATGGTACGCCGCATGAGTGGATTGCTTTCGCCGGAACAGTGGGAAGGAGTGGATCATGAAAAAGATTTGCCATTCATCATCGGCAACAGCACCACCAAACATGTGGAGTACCTTTTGAACAAATACAGAGACCTCATCCGGGAACAACAGGTTGGACGGGAGTTTATCCGGGCTGCCCGCTGGACCCTCGTTCATGGTCTGGATAACCAGCGCAAGACCGAGGTGGAGCAGAACATCAAAAAGCTGAACCTCCATGAGATGCTCACAGCCATTGAGGAGGGTATGATGGATGATGAGCTGATAGAACGATTTGAGGGTAAGGTTGCTGTTTCCGGTTTTCATACCATAGTAAACCTGGGTATCGATATTTATTATGAAACCTATCACCGCATCCTTTCTTTGCTCAAAGAAGGCAAAGCTGCAGAGGTCCGCATGCAGGTTTTTGGAGATGCTGATGCAGATGAAAACCTGGTTTCTCCCATGCCCGGTATACCTGTAATGATACCTTTGTTGAAGGGATGGCTGGGAGAAGAAGCCGGGTTGATGGCGGAAATTCTCTTTACCGATTATGAGAAAAGTACGGGAAAAAATCTGGATGCTTCCCAAAGACTGCTGCTCACCCAAGAACTGGTAAGGCTAGGTTTGCATTTTGAAAAAACGCCTTTGAAGCTGGGGTTGGTTACTTCTTCTATTTTCTATGAAGCAGATATTGTGATACAGGAGGTGTTGCAGGTGATGAAGCAGGTGGTGGAAAACAGTTTGCTGAGTGAAGAGAGAAAGAACCGGATTCTGGAAACTTACCGGGATTATCACAATGTGTACGATGCATTCGTTACTGCTTCCGACTCCAGCGAAATCCGGCTCAAGCCCCATCGCGACCTTTATAGCATCGCACTGCACAAAACCGGCTTAATGCTTTCAGACTTTGACAAAGTCATCGGTTTCGAAGACAGCCAGAGCGGCACCGTGGCCATCCGTGCTGCAGGTATCGGCTGCTGTATTGCAGTACCCTTCGCCCAGACCCTCTCGCACGACCTAAGCGCTGCCACCCATGTCCTTCCCGGCGGCGTCCCCGAAGCCCTGCTGGATTATGGGCTGTTTCTGAAAAAGAAATAATTAAACAATCCAACAATCGTATAATCTTCAATCTAAATAATCCAGTAATCTTATAATCCGAAAATCTTCAATCACATAATATATGAGCAACAAAAAAGACGTTTTTCACGTAATTTCCAATACCCACTGGGATCGCGAGTGGCGCTTTCCGGTGCAGCGCAACCGCCAGATGCTGGTAGATATGATTGATGCGGTGCTGCACATTCTTGAAACCGAGCCCGATTACCGGGCGTTCCATCTCGACAGCCAGAGCATCGTGCTGAAAGATTATTTGGAGATAAAACCGCAGAATAAAGATCGCATCATAAAGCTGACAAAGGAGAACCGATTGTTGCACGGTCCCTGGTACATTTTGCCGGAAGAGTTCCAGGTAGGAGGGGAAAACCATGTCCGCAACCTGTTGCTGGGGCACAAGGTTAGTCATCAGCACGGAGGGGTATCCAAAATAGGCTATTCGCCCTTTTCCTGGGGGCAGATTTCCCAGCTGCCGCAGATATACCGTGAGTTCGATATCGACCTCATC
Source organism: Sphingobacteriia bacterium (assembly GCA_011390575.1). GTDB lineage: Bacteria > Bacteroidota > Bacteroidia > Bacteroidales > UBA7960 > SKVR01. Next base: position 2,043 of record JAABSE010000153.1, on the reverse strand, counting down.
ATGTTTTACCGGGGAATCAACTCCATCGACAGCCCCAAAGCAGAATTTTTGTGGGAAGGTGCCGATGGTACAGAAATGATCTCCTCCCGCTTTAGTACCATGCCGCGCTATAATTTCTATTTTTACATCTATCGCCCTGCAGTGCACAACGAAGGCTTCTCCGATGTGGAATATGACTGGAAAAAAGGGACCACCCCCTTCCATTTCGCCGACCGGATGCAGCAGGATGAGGATTATTTTATCATATCTCCCCACACAGACTATTTCCCCGAGACCATTGAGCCGCAGGTGAATAAAATTATTGAAGATCAGGCGTATGACTTTACCACACCCCACAAAATCTGGATGGAAGGACACGATTCATCCGGACCCAACCGCCAGACAGTGGATATCATTCGCGACATCAGGGAGAAAATGCCGCATGTAAACGTGCAGCATTCCACCCTGGAAGAGTATGCACAGGCCCTTGCCGAAACAGCCGACAGGGAAAGTCTGAAAAAGGTTACCGGCGAAAGACGGAGCGCCCAGAACAACAACCGTTGCGGTAATCTCTTCGGTTATACCACTTCTGCACGTATGTATCTCAAGCAGGCCAACTTCGATGCCGAGCGGTGGATACAGTATTATGCCGAGCCCTTTAACATTTTCTCGGGTATGCTTGGTCGTGATATCAATGACCAGTACACCCAGACCGCCTGGGAGCTCATTGTGCAAAACTCTGCCCACGACTCTATTGGGGGTTGCTCGCTGGACAGGATTCACGAAGATATGATGCTGCGCTACAAGCATGCTGTTGAAATTTCCAAAGGAGTATTTGAAAGGTCTTTGAAAGCGATGCTGCCCAAACTCAATACCAGTGCATTCAGTCATTCCGATGACAGCGATATTTTTGTAACGGTGGTCAATGCCACCAACTACCAGCGTAACGATGTGGTGGAAGCGTTTGTGGATATTCCCAAAGCCCTTGACAAGGGAGATTTTGAAGTGTATGATGCAGCGGGCAACCTGCTTGAGAAAAAAATTGTGAAGTCTGAACCGCATCAACCAGTGCTGGAACAGATGATCAACCGCCCCATGTATTTTGATATGGTTCGCTACCATGTGTGGTTGCAAACCGATGCAATACCTCAATGGGGAATGAAGGTGCTCAAAGTGGTGCCTGTGGAAGCAAAAGAAGAAAAAGCCCCGGAGAAGGATTTCCTGCTGGAGAATGAATTTCTGCGTGTGAAGGTCAATGAAGATGGTTCCCTGGATGTGCTGGATAAACTCAGAAACACCCAATACAATGAAGTGGCCTGGTTTGAAGATGAAGGTGATGCAGGTCATGCCTGGGTGCTGACACCGGTAGAACCCCGCATTAGCACGAAGGGACAAAAGGCTTCCGTTCGCCGGACAACCAGCAGCGATGTGTATAACGAGGTGGTTATTACCCATAGGATGATGCTTCCCAAAGATTTGAAAGCCCGTCAGGACAATACCGGCGAAAACCTGGAAAATACTGTTGAATTGAAGGTAGGTTTGGGGAAATCCCACAAGCATCTCACGCTGGACGTGAAGGTAAACAACGTGAGCGAAAGCCACCGCCTGCGTCTGATGATTCCCACCCGCCTCAATGCTACCCATTCGTATGGTGAGGGGCAGTTTGACGTGGTAGAGCGCACCCTTGATCGTCCCGATACATCCGATTGGATCGAGCAGCCCATGTATGATTTTCCTATGCATCATTTTGTAGACATTACCGATGGTGAAAAAGGCATGGCTGCCCTGGTGGACGGTTTGAAAGAATACGAAGTGCTGCCCGATGCTGATAAAACACTGGCCATTACTCTTTTCCGCACGTTTGAATACAAAATCAATCCCGCTGCACCGCAGGATTATTCTTATGAGAAAGGAGCCCAAATGCCGGGTAAATCTTCCTACAGGCTGGCATTGTACCCCCATTCAGGAAACTGGCAGCAAGGCAATGTTTACAGAGAGGCCTTCAACTTCTGTTACCCGTTGCGGCTGGTACAAACCGGTAAACTCAATGGTGAACTGGGTGCA
>JAABSE010000152.1 GCA_011390575.1 Sphingobacteriia bacterium | reverse complement strand
GGCTGCACACTATGACCTGTTCTCAACAGGGAGCAAAATTACCGCAAATCTCTTTAGAGAGGTTGCGTCTACATCAATCTTAACGATTTTCTAAACTCTCATTTCAAAATTCACACCGCAACATACGTTACATCAGCTCATTAAAACTTTTCAACAATGCTGGACTTTTTTAGTCCGGAGGCGAGCTGAAAGTCGCCACCGGACGAGCGTTGTTCCAGCCCGGTCGGGACTCTAAGCTCCCGTCCGGGCTAATGCAATGCTAAGTCCCTTATTATCTAAGTATTAGTCGCCAGGCGAGCTTGAAGTCGCCAGGCGACATCGGCCAGGTCGGGACTCCAGGCTCCAGTCCGGGCTAAGGCAAACATTTTGATCAGGAGAAACGAATATTATTCAGAAAGTCTTCAAGGGATTCTGTAGTATCAAGACCCAGTTTTTTTCGCAGGCGGTATCTCGCTTTTTTAATGCCCTCTTGTGATATGTTCAAAACACTGGCCATCTCTTGTGAATTGAGGTTCATCTTTAGCAGGGAAATCAATCTGAGTTCACCCGGTGAGATTTCAGGTGCTATATCCTTTATCTTCTGTGCAAACCCTTTATGAAGATCTTCAAAATAACTTTGAAAGCGCTCCCATGAATTTTCGTTATTGATATCAATATTGATTTTATTGATAATTCTTTTTTGCAGGTTGCTGTTAGGACATTCACTTTTTAATTCCTGAATCATCTCTTTCAACTCCTGCAACAAATCATTTTTTTGAGCAATATGTAGCACCTGTGTGGTAATCTCCCTTTTTTTAAGTGCCAGCATATTACGGGTAATCTCATGCTCCAGTTTCCTTCGTTTCAGTTTCTGCCGAAGCGCCACCAAAACCATGATAACCGTAATAACAGACGAAACCAGTAATATGCTTAAAAGTATGATTCTGTTTCTGTTATTTTTTTCCTTCTGGGCGAGCAATTCAATATGAAATCTTTGGATTTCTATTTCCTGATCTTTTTTTTCAGTTTCATAAATGATACGCAACTCTTCGATTTGCTCCATTTTTTCGGTAGCAAAAATACTATCGGACAATTCTTTGTGCATTTTAAAATCAGAAAGAGCCAATTGGTGCATACCCATGCTTTCATGGCTCAAAGATCTTTGAAGGTAGGCTTTGCTTTTATCAGGTCTCAGATTTACTTGTTCTGAAAGACGAATGGATTCATTCAGGCTTTGAATCGCTTGTTGCGGATCGCCGGTTTTATTGTACAACATCCCAATGGTGTTCAGTATTGCGACTTTCCCGGGTAAGTCACCAATGCGGGATGTGATTTCCAGACCTTCCTCAAGGGCAATCCGTGCCTGGTTGAATTGATTGCGAAGCATATACAGATTTCCCAGGCGATTTAATGTGCCGGCCTTGACAGACAGATTTCCTGCACTGTCCGCCATGACGACACTTTCCTGTAAAACATCCTGTGCTTCATTGAAATTCCCCTGAATGGTAAACAAGTCTCCAAGATTCCCCAGCAGAACAGCCTGATACATAAGATCACCATGAGTGCGGTAAATCTGAAGAGCTTCCTTACTATGCTCAATGGCGTCAGAAATATTACCCAGTTCCTGTTCAATTACAGCGAGCTGAAGCAAAATATCAGCCATACGAACGGGTTTATCAAATTCTTTCATCAGACGCAAAGCTTCCAGGGCATGATTGTATGCAATAATCAAATTGCCCTGCTCCTTGTTGATCTGGCTCTTCATAGCATAGCCGGTTGCCAGTCGGTATTCATCATTTCTTCGCTGCAAAATAGCTATGTTTATATCATTGAGCGAGTCGGCAGCAGAAAAATCACCTGTATTCAGGTATGTTGTAGCCATTCCGTTAACTGCCAGTACCATTCTCATGGTATCGCTTATATTCATTGCCAAGTCATAAGCCCGGCTAAAAAAGATATTTGCTGAATCGTAGTGATCCCGATTATTCTGCAATACACCCATATGAAAATTTGCAAGGCTCTCTCCCTTTTTGAATTCAAGTTTTTGGGATAAAGTAAGTTTTTCCCGGGCAAAAGCCATCGATCGCTCCGGATCACGATACATGAATGCATTGATCAGGTGGGTAAGGGTGGCCATTTTAGTGGTGTCTCCGGGCTGTTGTGTGTAAACCTGCAACAGGCTGTCGATCCGGTCAGTTTGTGCATAGCTCTTCCCTGAATAATTAAGGACAACCAATACAGCAACAATTACATATTTTCTCATGATTGCGTAGGTTTGCAGAGTATTGCCTTGAATTTCAATCTTATATAAATTTACAGAAAAATCTTTTACAAACCTCATTAGAAAGTAAAGCATATTATTACATATATTGAGTGGTCGGACGAGCTCAAAGTCGTCCGACCACTTGTCTGCTTTCTTTATTCTGCACTCCCCCGGGCTAATCCCACATACACGGTATTTGAGGCATCAGCGTTTATATAAATCACATCTTCGCGCGAATCGCCGTTGATATCGCCAACAAGGATTTCAAACTGACCCCACTGGTCGCCGCCCGGATGCATTTGGCTGATACGCGAAAAGTCCATGTTGCCTGTATTCCGTCCCAGGCCAATGATACTTTGGTTTACAACATCCATTCGGTTCATTAAAAGATCTTTACGTCCATCACCGTTGACATCCAGCAGAATCAAACGCATATCGTATGATTGATAATCGAGTTCGCCATCATCGCCTGTGTAAATTTGATGGGGTACTGCCACTAAGGCCGGATTACTGCCTGTTGACATATCCCTGTGAATAGCGATGCCCTGTGTTACATTGGTATTGATCCACACCAGATCGGCCCCTGCATTTCCATCTACATCACCAATTACTACCCGGTAATCCTGCCATCCCCACGAGTCCCGGTTAAATACTCCCAAAAAGTCGAAAATATTACCAGGCTGGTCTCTTATGGAATAAGCTATCCAGACGCGATGACCAAGATTGCCATGTATTCCTTTGGTATGCCAGATAAGATCATCACGCCCGTTTCCATTAATGTCAGCTACAGAAAACACATAGTTTGTGTTGTTCCAGCCGGTGGTTGGATGATCCTGAAACATCCCCTCTGTTGGTTCAAAATTATCGGTTCCAAACGTACCGTCACCATTGGAAAAAGTTACATAGGTTCTGTTTTGTGCACCCAAAAGAACATTCCACACCAAATCATCACCATCTTTGCCGTCAATATCCCCTACTTCAAACCGATAGCCAGTACCCCATGATGACCCTTCTTTTGTAAACATGGGCATCTCTTCAAAGGTACCGTCGCCATTGGAGAGCCCGATGTAGGTGGTATTGGTGGTAATTACCCGGCTCCAGGCCAGATCATCGCTGCCATCATTGTTGAAGTCGCCCACTTTTACCACATACTGGCTCCAGCCATCGGCAGGGGTTACACTGTGCGAAGTGGGTGTTCCCATGGTGAAGGTGCCGTCTCCGTTGGAAAAAGCAACTACCGTCTCGTTGGAACTGGCACTCACATGATTGTAAATAATGTCTTGGTTGCCATCACCATTCACATCGCCCATCATCACCTTCACCGGCGCGGGAATGGGTAGGCCTAGGTTCTGGGCATTCAGAAAATTGAAGGTGCCCGGGGTGGCTTGTATGGCATCGCAAGTACGGATGTTGTATTCGGTGGCTTCTGTAACGCTGGCAATACTGCCGTCACCCAGATTGCGGAAGGTGTAGCTCATCGGGGCCGCACTCGACAGCGGGGCCGTATTGGTAAAATACTGCGACCAGTCGCCCGAGCGAATCATAGCCAGGGTTGCTTCTGCATCGCCACCGATGGAAGTAATCTTGATCTTCGACTCCTGAAGGATCGTTTTCTGCTGGGCACTCAAATTAGCATCTACACTACCTCCGATACCGTTATAACCCGCCTGAAGGGTTGCCCTGATATCAGACTCATCTGCTGTAGAAGTGATCGAAAACATCATCATCCTGCCATATACGATATTGGATACATAAACCGGCAGGTTATCGGGGCCAATACGCCCCTGGCTGATCTGCTGCTCGAGTTTTTCCTGGGTAAAATCTTCACTGAAAAAATCACCCGGACTTTGTGGTGCTTCTACCACCACCTCGTACATTTTTTGGTAAAACTGGGCTGTTACTGTTTTTTCGGATCGCTGCTCATCAATACTACCGCTGGCAGAAGCTTCGAAACCCAGATAGCGACCCGACATGCCCATCTGCAGAGCTGATTGTGTTTCACTGAAGTAGGTTTCCATCTTGAAGGTGATGGAGCTTGGAGTTGAGAGGCCGCTGGCTGTAGCATTCCCAATCATAGACCCAATGGCTTGATCCACGGTGGCCTGGTTGGGACTTTCAACAGTGCGGAAGTTGTCATCATTGGCCAGCCCGGGAATAGAGACCCTGACAGGAGCCCGTTCGGCAATGGGCAACCCCAGAAGGCTTCCCAACCCGTCTCGATGGCTTTTACCCTGGATAAGAGCTCCGGCGTAAAGTATCTCGCGGTCGGGACTATACATGGCAATCTGCTGCGGGTTGTCGGCAAGGGTAAACGGTTGCGACTGGCAGGAATAGGTGACATCTTCAAGTAGTGTAATACTGCCATCTTCGTTGATCACCTCCACATCCAGAACAGCATCTTCTAAAGGCACCGGGTCACCTGTCGGTGTAGGGGGCTGGGTTTCCCCGGGTGGTGAAAACTGACTCCAGGAGGGTAATTCTTGCAGATAGTTGCTTACATCTTCTGTGCCCATGGGAGGATCTACTTCTTTCTTTTCGCAGCTGCTGAATAGTGTTAAAATTGCTCCAATTACAGCCAATGAGCAATATGAAAACATTCTTTTTGTCATGATCAATGGTTTTTGGTGAAGAAATAATTTGATTTTAATTTTCTGTATTAATACCGGTTCATTCACTTTTCGTCGATGCCGGTATTAAATGCTTGTTTGAAATTACCATCAAATTGCATAAACAGCTAATTTCAGGGGTGGACAAAGGGTGGACAGCATAGAATTTTAACCAGACAAAAGACAGAGCGAGGGATGCTCCATACAAACCGGAAGGGAATAGACAATGGTTCTCAGGGGATCAGAAGGGCACCGGACAATAACCGCCAGGAGGTGACCCAGGTATGTCAAAAAACAATGCACCAGCCCGGCCGGGAATTAAGGTTACCACCGGGTTCATGCATTGCTTTGCTTTTTTAGTCCGGAGGCGAGCTGAAAGTCGCCACCGGACGAGCGTTATTCAGGCCCGGTCGGGACTCAAGGCTCCCGTCCGGGCTAATGCTTTGCTTCACTTTTTAGTCTGGAGGCGAGCAAAAAAGTTGCCACCGGACTTAGCAGCCGCACAATAGTCGTCAGGCGAACCTGGAGTCGCCCGACGACTTTGAAACCACCGGGGCGAGCTGGAAGTCACTACAGGACGATGCACCTTGTAAAGTGTTACTCAAAAAGACTTTTGTTCCTGATGATGAATTCCTCCAAACGAACTGGTTCTTTGCCGGTAATTTCTTTTACTGTATGCGTCAGTTTGGGTTCATTCTTACCCAGGCGGGGCAAAAAATGAAGCATGATCATTACAAAAATCATGGCCGGAGCAACGCCTTGTTTTCTTTTGGCAAAATAAAAGCGAAACAAACTGGGGCTTACATAACGAATTTGTTTTAAAGTATGCTGATTGATCAGCCGCACCACTTCCTCGAATCCGCAAAAATCAGATCCGGTAATTTCCAATCCTTTTCCGCTGTACTTTTCAAAATCATTCAACACATGGGCGCCCACCAGCCCAATATCCCGTGCATCCACCCAGTTGAACCTTAGTTTGCCTGAAGGGATGAAAATCCGGTTATGCTTTTCTATTTGGTGAAA
>JAABSE010000151.1 GCA_011390575.1 Sphingobacteriia bacterium | reverse complement strand
GAAGTCCATGGTCATGATTTCGGATACACCTGAGCTATAAACAGACTGTACACCGGCAGTATGTGTGCCCGCTGGCAGGTCGGTAAACATATGCTCAGTATCAGTAACTTCAGAAGCTACCTCTGTATCATTGAGAAATACATTGTATCCTACAAATGCTTTTTCAGCAAAATTGTAGTTCATGCCGTCAATGGTAACAGGCTCGTGGAATTTTCCGTCGCGTGCAGCATAATTATGACCTTCCTGTGGGTTGGAAACAACCATCAAATCTCTGACATCGATTTTTTCACCACCTACAGTGATATTGTCAATGGCCCATGCATACCATAATCCCTGGCCATCACCATCCACGTTGTGCCATGCAAGATGAATATCCTGTCCGGCATAATCTGAAAGGTCTACAATAGCTGGTGTCTCGTAATAGTTTTCAGCCGCGGGAAGGTCGCTGGCATTCCAGAGAATTTCCCAGGTGTCACCACCATCAGCAGAAGCTTTTACATAATAATTGTCACCATTTTCAGAACCATTGGTTCCATAGTACCAGAATACCAGATCGCCCGCAGGAGCTGTGAATTCAGGTGTAATTATCCATTCATCCTGCTGTGCATAATCCCACATGATAAACATCTGATAGTCGCCATCTTGAGGTGTAATACCGCCTTCATCAAATGTAATCTCACCGGTCACGTGCCATGTGAAATCACCTATCGCACCTGACCCGGTATTGGTAATCACCTGGTCCCAATCTGAAGGCATAGAACCGGCCTCAAAGCTTTCACTCCAGCCTGTTGCATTGTTCCAGCTGAAATGTGCATCACCTGCAGGTAGTCCTTCTGTGTCAACCATCAATCCGTAAGGAGCAGTAATGATTTCTTCCAGTTCTGCTGTGTAGGCAAAGTCATCCTGGATATCGATATCTGCGACAATATAATCATGGAAATTCTCATGAGTCACATGCAAAGTATACATTCCCTTGCGAACCGTTTCAAAGAAAGCTTCACCATCGGCTCCTACGGTGTGCTCATATACATATTGGTCATTATCCTGATGAGTAAGAACAACATGGGCACCTTCGGGGCTGTCGCCTGAATTGGTCGTAACTGTAATGGTAGCAGCAACACCGAATACCATTTCAAAATCAAGGGTAATGATGTCGGAAGTACCGGTGGTATATACAGACTGCACTCCGGCAGTATAAGTACCTTCAGCAAGGTCTTCAAAGAGATATTCCATATCGGTAATTTCTGAAGCTACTTCAGCACCATCGAGGAATACATTGTAACCGGTAAATGCTTTTCCGGCAATGCTGTTGTGGTTGTTGTAAACGGGGAATCCGGTTTCAACAGGTTCTGTTAGTTTGCTGAAAGAAACATCCTGAGATGCATCAGTATTGGCTACATAGTCTTTAGCAAAGTCAATTTCACCGTTATCCACACCAAATGCACGGATAAGGAAGTTAACAGAAAAGTCACCCAATCCTTCTATCGCAGAAAATTCATCGGCAGTATAGTCTCCTACAAAGAAATTGCTGTTGGGCATAAAAGGCCACTCAGTGCTGGTACCAGCATCAGTTCCAATACCTAAGAATCCTGCATAGGAAAGTCCGATAAGGAATCCGTTGGGGGCTTCCACGGGAGTAGTAAACTCGTAAGTATTCCACTCTTCGTCGGTGTTAGATACACCTGCCATTTCATACAATACGTCGTTGGGGTTAGGTTGTCCGTTTTCATCCAGCCCAAATACCCATACAGTTACAGTATTGTGAGGTCCTCCCTCAGCAGTAAGATACCAGGACATTTCGGTCAAAACAGCATCATTGCGGTGAGTTGATCCCATTACAGTATTGAGGGTTCCACCAGTAGAGCCTAATTGTCCGGTAGCAGTACCGTCATCATAACGGAATTCTCTTTCTGCTACATCCGACCAGGTAAGCAACGCGTTGCCTGCACCAAAATTGTCAATATCTACCTGCAGATTGGCCGGTTCAACAATAATTTCGGTAACGGTTAGGGTTCCCAGGTCAAGATCTGCATCTACAACCACAGCTTCATCAAGGTATATTTCGTATCCTTCAGCTGCCACTGCCAGCGTGTAAGTACCTTCATAGACATTTTCAATCATGAAAGAACCATCTGCTCCTGTAACCACATCATAACCGTCATATCCTTCCATGCTTACCATGGCTCCTTCTTGTAAAACACCATCGTTACCTTCCACGATACCGGTAACAGTATATTGTTCAAATGCGGTGAGTGCAGCATCCTGAACAGTTACGATATCCTCTTCAATAACAACATTGTTCACTACAACGTTTTCATAACCAAATTTACTGAATTCAACATCATAGATATCAGGCAGCAAATAGGGGAATTCGTAATTACCGTCAGCATCTGTAAGTGTAGAATTATTGGTGCCCAGTACTTCAACCAGCACACCTTCCAGCGGATTGGTACCGTCTGTTACGTTTCCTTCCAGTGATCCCAAACCAGCGGTTGTGAAGAACAAGGCAGTATTGGGATGCCAGTTGGAGGTAGATCCGGCTGGGGGAGCCAAGGGATCAATACCTTCTGTGCCATCTACAGAAACACGGCGGGTTCTGTTTGACTCTGCGTCTTCAGTACCATAGAATTTATCGCTGGAACTGTGGTAATCCTGTTCCCATACTCTCTGGGTGTAAACAACCAGATTGCCACCGCCATAGACATAAATATCATCTAAATTGATGAAAATATTGTTTTCTCCATCAGGGAAATCAACAGCTCCGTCAAAAACCAGTTGCAGTGAAGCAGGATCGATCCATCCTCCGCTCAGGTCTTCCATTTCGGTTTCTCCCATCCAGATTCTGATGTCTTTTTGGGGAAGATCGGTAGCAAAGTTATTGGTGTATTGAACGCCGGTAATTACTCCACCGCCCATACCAATTTCCTCAGGATAGTAAAGGGTTTGAGAAAGACTGTTTCTGTAAAAGAAATCAAAAGGAATACGGACATCGGCCAATTCAGCACCACTACCAATGGTAATAACCACAACATCAGCAGATTGAACCACAACATTCAAAGGATCAGTTGTATTGTTTTCGGGGTTTCCGTCATCAGCCAAATCTATAAATCCTCTGATGGCCATGGCACCTTCCTGATCGGGTGTCCAGGCAAGTTCAACCTGTGCAGTCGCATCTGCCTCCACGTCAACTCCATCAGCAGTAGCGAGGACATTGTCAGCTTCATCAATTAATTGCACAGTATAATCGGTTCCGGCAACTGCTTGCGAGCCACGATTAAGCAAATTCAGGGTATACGTGCTTTCAATACCCACACTTGGTGTAGTATTACCGGTAAGGCTTACTGCATCTAAATCAGTGTCAGCAGGAACAAAGCAGGAGAAATCAGCTTCCCAACCAGGACGGTTAACGCTACCATCGGAGGTAAAACGGAAAGTAACAGCACCGGTGGCATGAGTAGAGATCAGATCTTCCAGTTCAGCAGGAACACTGCCTCCGCTAAACTGACCTACCAGTTCATCAGGATTGATTTCATCACCCATATATACATACAGGTAGTCATAGTTACTTTCAGTATTGAAAGATGTGAACTGGAAGCTCATTTTGGCATCTTCTGTTTCAGGGAAAAAGGTAAGCTCCAGATCTTCGCTGTTTTCATAATTGTCATCCGGACCACCTGAGTCAAAGAAAGTACCTTCACAGGAGGTAACTTCACCATTGCCCATAAATACAGCTCCTTCGGCAGAAAGCAGCACAGTATTGGAAGTAGCGGGTGTACCTTCGCCAATATTATTGACAGCAACTACGGTGTAGCTGTAATAGCCGATACCGGGAACGGTTTCGTCCAGGAAAGAAGTTTCGCCAGCCGCAACTGTGAAAGCTACGTCATCAGGATTACGGGTAATCTGGTACTCTACCAATGATGAGGGATCATAGTATCCTTCATTGGCTCCTTCAACAGGCGCAGTCCAGGTGAGCAAACCATCATTATCCTGAGCAGCAAGGGTAAGGTCTTGTACCTGAGCAGGAGTATCGGGGCCTACAAAAACAGAGGCAGAAACCTGAGGGCCTTCGCCGATAGAGTTTTCAGCCTTTACTACGTAAGCATAATTACCGGATTCAGTAATATCGTTGTCAACATAATTTTCTGCTTCACCTATAACTGGATTTTCAATGGTCTCAATAAGTACTCCACCCCTGTAAATATTAATGGCAGTTAGTTCAGTGAGGGTTTCACCATCAAAAGTCAAAGCAGGGTTGGTCCAGGTCAAGGTAGCGTTCAAATCGCCATTGTCACCAGCCACAACCGTAAAAGCTTCTACGGCAGCAGGAGCATCAGGCTCTGCAGCATCCAGAATGGGATCATAACCATCAATAGCATCAACACCGGTATTGTTGGGATCAAGCCACTGGCTTAAACCACCGTCCATTGAAACACCAAAGCGACCGTACCAGTCAGGTTCAACATTACCACAGGCAGCATAACCACCATGCAATTGACCTAAAATACGTCCCTGAGCATCAAAAATGGGAGAACCGCTGGAACCACCTTCAGTAGTAGTACCACCATCCCAGGTAATGCGCCAGTGAGAGTCGCCTGAACCAGGAGCTCCCAGGTAGCTGGCCTGTTGCACACCGGTCAAGGAAAATGAGAATTTTTTAATATCACCGGCGGGATGGTGAATTCCTATAATTTCTTCATCGATAGTACTGCTCAGATCTTTGTTCCATCCTGCAAAATACACATTGAAATCTTCAGGAATAGGATCATTAAACTCGAGCAACCATGCATCAGAACCAGCGTTGCGTGCACGCGTAACAGCACCGCTGACAGAATGAACTACCGGAGGAGCAACATCGGGATCTTCGCAGGTTTCACTTTGCCAGTTAAAAACAAAAACAAGGGTTCCTTCTGAAGCATAACAGTGATCAGCACTCAGGAAAAAAGGAGCACCATCATTCTCGGTATTGTTAATCAAAGCACCGGTACACCAGTCGTTTCCGTTGGTAAGAATCTTAGCAACGGAACGAATCTGCTTGTCCCAGTCTGCTGCCTCTTCACAGGCAACATTCAGATTACAGTCTCCTGAATCTCCAAACCCTTTGTCAACCATCTCGCTTACTCCGCGGTAACCATGGGTTACACGGAAAATATTGATTTCACCTTCAAAGGCTACCCCTTTGGGCTCGTAATATTCAACAATGACAGCATCACCATCTATGGGTGCAGTGGCAAAATAGCCATCCTGCTGGTTGTTAAAACTGGTAAAAGCACCCTGAATATTTTTACCGTTGGGGGTATAAATATACAACTCTGCTCCATCAGCCAGTTTGTATTTATCAAACCCCAGGTTAAGGGTTAGCGCACCTTTGCTGGTAATCCCCAGGCGCCACATGCGTGAGCCATCTTCCAGCTCATACCAGGTACCTGAGTTGCCAGGGTTAAGGTTCACATCAAAATTGTTACCAAACCGCCAGGGCATGCCGGGTTGGCCATCATTTAGGGCATCTTCTTTCCTCAGGGCATCCAGATCGAAATCCTTCATCCCCTCAAAAGGTGCCGGTTCAATTGTTTTTGATTGTTCCAGTTCCAGTCCAGGGGGCATACCACCCTGACTAATCTGGGAATAAGATATCGCATTGCTTGCAAAAAACAAAATACAAGCCATTAGTACGCGAATCTGTAACTTTCTCGTCATAATAATTGGTTTTTAGATTTAATTTGGTTAAACATAACAGTCCAAATATAAGGTTTAATAGGATCAAAAAAAATATGTTTTAGCAATAATTATAATTTAAATCACATATTTGTATTTTTATCTGTTTTATCCAAAACATCATAAATAAACGTCGCATATCACAATTTAGAAGCTAAAATATGACTAATTAAA
>JAABSE010000150.1 GCA_011390575.1 Sphingobacteriia bacterium | reverse complement strand
CATTCCAGCCATTAATATCATTGCCCCCGAAGGCCATTAAAACCGGAATATTGCATTAAGCCTGGAGCTGGATTCAGGTAACTGGTCCGGTTCCAGCAAATAGACCTTTCCGTTATTAAGCAGAGTATGAATGGAGGCAAAATTAAGCAGGCATGTTTTAAAATCAGGCTGCACATCACGGGGTTTGACAGTATTGCTGGCCTTATCAAAAATCCCCCACATTTCTTCTCCATTTTTCACAAACAAGGTATCTATGCGCTGATTGAAAGCGGCAGGAATTATATCTTCTTCTTTAAATGAGGCTTTTCCATTGGATAATGCCTGCTCGAATGCTGCAATGTCACGCTTTCTTTCTTTATCAAAATAATCTTTAAGCATTTCCCTTGTTTTTTCGTGCATTAAAACCGGGTCTTCATGTTCAGGGTTTCCGGCTATAAACTCACCATACAGATTCTTATACTCATTTACTTCTCTGTACAAGGGAACCAGGTAATCAACTGCAGCCAACACCAAAGGTCGCTTCCTGTTTTTGATGTATTTCATCAATCCATCATTGATGGCTCTGAAATATTTTCGAATCTCGGTTTTTTCTTCTTCGTTTCCCTTTCCATGCCCGTGGAACATCCCCTGATTGGAAGAAGTCTGCCCGCTTCTAACCTGCAGATGTTTCTCTTTAAAATCATATCCAACTACATCCTGAAGCTTATCTGGCAACAGATCGTCAAGCTCTACCTCATCAATCTGATGCGGAAAGCCTTCATAAAACTTAACTTCTGATAAACTCAAAGCCAGAAGGTAATACTTGCCGTCATCATTGAGATAAGGCACCATTGGCTTCAAATAATAATGATCTGAAACAAATACAAATTCATGAAAGAGCACCGGTAAGGTATAATACTCAAAATGATCCTTGTTGCGGAAGATGGCGAGCCCGTCTGACTGATTGTTCCAGAAATCAGTATCATTTACCAATGCATGTATGGGCTCAAGCAAATGATCTATTTCCTTGCTTCCCAGTTGCCAATACCCAAGCTCACCGGCAACTTTCTGAACCTGGTTTTTAAGATTAATCTGATCTATTTTTTCATTGACTTCCTGACCGGCCCGATGGGTAGGAATGAAAATACTGATACAATGGGGCACGTTAATTTGCGCCAGTTCTTTGAATTTATTCTCTGAGAAAGTCTTCATAAATTGTATTTCGTTTTTTGATTTTAGTTCATTATTCTATTTGTCAGAAGTTCATCAAATCAACCATTTACCGGAATTCTGAAAAGAGGACATTGAGTTGATGAGCTTGTTGCAGTACAATGGATATTTCCAAAATACCACTGTCTAATGCCAACCCTGAATTTATAGTATCGAAAAGAATATGCCAAAAACGGAGTTTGCAATCTGAGATAATACCTAAAAAACTTGCATTCAATAGTTTCTTTTAGAGAAGTATGACAACAAAAAAAAGCTCTGTGGAGAATTATCTCTTTTGTTCGGAGGAGATTGTGTAGCTTTTTCCACACCAAATGATTTCAATTACCGGATAATGGCATCCATAATTCTGTTTTGATCTCTCCTTTACCGAATTTTACATAAGGGTTTTTCAATATTTCTTTGATAATTAATACAACATCACGGGAATATTAAACGATTCCGAGAACTTCTTAAGATTATTATTCGCCAATAAATACTGAGAAAAATGTGATTTTCCATTTTTGGGAAACACTACCATATCCGGACTTTTATGTCTGCAAATGTTTTCAATCGCAATGCCCGATTCATCAATACGTAC
This sequence comes from Sphingobacteriia bacterium, assembly GCA_011390575.1. Lineage (GTDB taxonomy): Bacteria > Bacteroidota > Bacteroidia > Bacteroidales > UBA7960 > SKVR01. The sequence continues at coordinate 4,103 of JAABSE010000150.1, read as the reverse complement.
CACTTCTGAAGCATCTGAGTGCAACTTTTCAGTGTAAGGTTCAAGAGCTTGCTTCCACTCCTCCAGGCGTTCTTTTTGATCCGAATTAGAATCAGTTGGAATAACAGCTGAGGTGTAAATCTTTTCTGTCAGAGGGCCAATCCATTCAAATAGCTTTTCCAGCTTCTGGTTTCCCTCAGGAACCAAATCAGTAACCAGGCAGCATTTTACGGGTTTCACAAACTTTTTCCCTGCAGGTACAATTAGTATTCTTACATCTGAATTCTGCAAAAGAACCAAAAGATCTTTAAGACCATTCACCATAGATTGTGAAGGATCTGTGCCGGTAATTACCAGTGGATTGTTATGTTCATTGATTTTTTCAATAATGGCAGAGTCCGGGTCAGCAATATCTATAAATGAATTGATCCTTAATGGATAATTCAACCTTGACCCCTCCCTGCTCAGCAACTTGTCAATTTTTGCCCTGGCAGTTTCTTTTTCTCTCTGTAAAATTTCATCATGTGAAAGTTTTTCTCCGGGTGTCATGCTTTGTGAGTCAGAAACCGGACTGTAAGTGCCGTGAACCAGCTTAGGGTCGAAATAATGAAGGATGTCAACCCTGGTTTGTGTATGCTTTCCTACATTCAAACCATAAGGAATAATACTTTCGTCTGTCTCTGTTATGTCGCTTATAATTATAGTTCTCATGTTATTTTTACGTTATACTTTATTAAACAAGCATTGGATGTCAAAGTTGAATTATTAAAGCATTTTAAAGTTTCTCTTTAATCCTGGTTTGCAGCGGTTGAGTATGTATGCAATACCGTGCCATTTTATTTGGTTTGAATCTGTAACTGGTAAAGATAGTAAGAGCCATCCATTCTGAAATCAACGATTTGAAATATAATGTTCGAATCATCAGCTACTTACAAGCCCACCCCCACCTACTCTGCATTTCTGCTCGATTATTTTCTGTGCAAAAATATTTTTTCGTTTAAACTATTCCATAAATGTTGAGGAAATTGTTCTACATCAAAATTGTTTAAAAATGAGCATAGAAGTTATGAGACGTGCCAGCAGGCACGTCTCCAAATTCGTTTTGCAAAAGCTGCAAGGTTTTGCCTGTTGCGGGATCCATTCAGCCAGGCCTGCACGGCCAAAACAAATCTAACATTGTCAATCCTGAATGTTCAACTAAAAATCGCAATACAACCACGCCTCCTGACTATATTGTCATGGTAATGATCCCGTTCTTTGCGACTAAATTTAATATCGTATTTCCTTAGGAATTCTTGAAAATTAAAATAATGCGAAAATCCAATTAAAACCTGATTATAAAATTAACTCACACTATTACTCAAAGCTGAATTACCAAATTGTATTAAGCCTGAACAACAGCATTTTTCAGTATACCATAATTATGAAAATGGTAATAAAAATTAAGGTAGAAGCAATATATACTGATATGTCATTTATATCTTATATAAATTTTACAAGTCCCCTTTAGATGTCTTTTTTATCCTTATGAATGAGAAAGCATATATAATTAATGCGATAAAAGTATCATCATTTTTATTTAACTCAACCTCCTCTGGCAACTCATCATTCACCCCCGCACTTAAACCTCTGCTAGCACCGCCCCAGTTATCTTCTGGCGGGCTGTTATACTGCACCCCATCAATAGTGACAATTTGATTGGGGTTACCAGATGCATCCCTATACCTTTCTGCGTAACCCTCTCCATTATAAATGGTCACTTCCGCAGAACCGGTATTATTCACTGTGCCATAAGCCCCGATAAAGCTTCTTCCATCAGGGTCTATTCGCATAACGGGATTGTTGCCCACATAATTGTAGGGGCTCATACTAAAATACTTCTCCGCCAACGGGTCCACACTATGCCAGCGTGCAATCTGCGGGTCATAAACCGTGCCCCGTAATTCCCGCAAAAAAGCGGGATAAACTCCCCAATTCAGCCCAAAGTCATCCTGCAGCTCTTTGCCGTTGTAAAGATTTTTCACCCATGCCAACTCATTATTCACATACACAAACGAACCGGCATAGTCACTTGTGGTACTGACACGGCCATCCTGATCTACGAGTTGCTGGCGGATTTTGTGTAGTTTTCACCAACAGGAAAAATTGTGCGGCAAACTAAAACACTAACAATGTAAATATCCCTGCTAAAAGCATAGAAATTCCCCGAGTTAGTATCCGTATATTCAAATCAGACTTATTTTTTGATTGAAGAAAAACTGCAATAACCATCAGAACTAACACATTGATCAATCCTAATCCAATGAGATAATGTAATCCTGGATAGGATTGAATTTTAGAAAAAATTGCAATAAGTAAAATAGAGAATGCCCAGCCAGCAATGATTGAAAAAATCAAATTTCCTTGACTTATATCCTTATAAGTTTCTTTTTTACATATTTTTCTTAATTGCAATCCATTTAAAACAACAAACCCAAAAAGCAGATAAATAAATGACAGAAATGTAAGGGATAGGCCCAATAGAGCACCACCTCCGGGAAGATCTAATATTCTAAGGGTTAATCCAGCAATTGCAATTAAAATCAAAATCCGTTCTGTTTTTATCATCAGCTATTTACGTTTAACATTTCTACGTGCACAATGGATCATTGAAACACTAAACTAATGTTCCTTTTTTAAATATTTTTTTTTAAAAAACCTTCAAAATTCTAGAGATACTGTGCCTTATTTCAACATTTATATTATAATTTTCTTTAAGGCTCAATAGATATTTTTCCAGCTCCTTCCTTTGATCATCGCTCTTTAATAAAACATTAAATCGCGAAGTTCCACAACTATTGGAGATTTTTAGTACATTATCAGCACCATCACAAATTTTATCTCCGTAAAAGAGTATTCTGAAAGTCATATACTCACCTGCATAATTATGATAATTAAAAAAAATCTTTGTTCCCTTACAATAAGGTATATTAAGTTTGTATTCATTTCCAGAGATAATGAATTGATCATTGCATATTTTAAGCGATCCAATAGTATCGTATTCATTATAAAGAAGTTTCCTTAACGCAAATAATGCAACCATGATTAATGATGCTATTAATAAAAACCAACGGGACACATAAATTACTCCTATGTCTGTCAAATATGCTACTACGAACAATATTAAACAAAGCACAAGCCATATAAATCCAGAATAATAAAACCTATTTCGTTTTACTATGTATAGTTGTTTAATCATCTTCATTTGGGGTTGTAAGACTTTCGATTGTCTTATCAAACAAGAAATCGGTTGATAAGTCTCTCAAGCCATAGTTTTTATTAAAAAACGGTAAAGGACTTAACAATACTGAAGCAAGTCCATAATAGAAACTTTGAGGTTCACCAAAACCGTCCTTGCCTGTGGCTATAATATGAATGCCATTTCCAAAATTATATGCCGGAACTGCAGAAATCAAGAATTTGAAAGCAGTAATAACACTAGCATCTTGCCCCTTCCCAAACACACCCCCATGCCCATGTGATCCTTCCAAAGGAATATAAAAAATAATAACTCCATCGGCATGACTCCAGGCAAAGGCTTTGTTCTCTTTTAGGAATAAAGTAACAGATTCTATTGCCGAAGAAGTAGAAGTATCATCATTTTTATTTAACTCAACCTCCTCTGGCAACTCATCATTAACCCCCGCACTTAAACCTCTGCTAGCACCGCCCCAGTTATCTTCTGGCGGACTGTTATACTGCACCCCATCTATATTGACAATTAGATTGGGATTACCAGATGCATCTCTATACCTTTCTGCGTAACCCTCGCCACTATAAATAGTCACCTCCGCGGAACCAGTATGATTTATGGTGCCATAAGCCCCGATAAAGCTTCTTCCATCAGGGTCGATTCGCATAACGGGATTGTTGCCCACATAATTGTAGGGGCTCATACTAAAATACTTCTCCGCCAGCGGGTCCACACTATGCCAGCGTGCAATCTGCGGGTCATAAAATCTGGCCCTGTAATTCCCGCAAAAAGCGGGATAAACTCCCCAATTCAGCCCGAAATCATCCTGCAGCTCTTTACCGTTGTAAAGATAACGGTTTTGGGAAAGAGACATGCCCCTATGATTGGCACC
>JAABSE010000014.1 GCA_011390575.1 Sphingobacteriia bacterium | reverse complement strand
TGGCGTGCCGATTGTGGGGGAGTTGATGGTTTCGCGCTGGGCATTTGAAGCCCTCGCTGTTGAGCAATATGCAAATAATACATACATGGCCAACTTTTTTGAGATAGAGAAAGAAATGGCCCGTTCCCGCTTTCGTGCTGAAATATTGACCACAGAGTTGATTGGCAGGGTTGAACAGGCCAGTGGTTTTCGGCGTTTGCAAAGAGAGGAAGAAGAGATTGCTTCACGCCTTAATATTGTTCGAAATGAAATAGAAAAGCTCAATAGGGAAGCCGTGATCCCTCCTTTTAAAGCAGTAGACTATCTTAAACCTCACAATTTTACAGATGCCATAGCTGATTCTGTTCAATCTTATCTCTATGCTGTTCAAGACTATCATATAGCCAGGCAGCGTAAGTTGAGAGCTCAGAAAGACAGGATTGTGGCACTTTTTGAAGGGCAGGAGGGAAGAGGTGCATTGCACGTGCAGAAAATGAAATATCATAACAGTGCGCTGGAAGACCTGGTGCTGAACACGGGCTCAAATGAGTTTTTCCGGATTACTGAAAATGGTATCATGCAGAAAGTTGCACCCATATACAAAGCGCCTGATTTTAAGTATGGTCGTGCGCATTTTCTTTCTTCAGAAAAGCATTTTGGAAGCATTTACATCAAGACAATATATTTTAACCTCATCGTTATATGGATGATGACATTTTTTTTGTATCTTGTATTGTATTTTGACTGGTTGCGAAAACTGATAAATTATAAATTTCGATCTTCTCTTAAAAAGTTTTTTCCAAAATAATTAGTAATTTTATTGAACCATAATATTCACAAAAAAACAAACAAGATGAAAAAATTGGTACAAGGTTTATTTATAATCACTGTTTTAGCTATCGCTTTTACCGGCTGCAGACAAGCTCCAAAACAGGATGAAGACAGAACGAAGGCTGATGCAGAAATGTTTGATCCGGCCACCATCCGCGACGATGTTGTTAAGCTGATACAGCAAGCACCGAGGACTACTGATGTTTTTGATTTCCTAAACAGGACAGGTGCCGCCTATATTTTTGATATGACTGTGCCGCTTGCGGTTGCTGAGCAGCATGAAACAAGTTCTCAGCTAAGCCTTGTACTTGGTGCCTTTTTGGCTGATGCGATGTATGCCAGTGCCTATAACCGTACGGATGCTATGAGACAGACGATGGATGTTGCTAATGGTTTGGCCGGTCGGTTGGGTTTACAAAATGAGCTCGAACTCACCATGGCATATCGTGAAAAAATCAGGGAAACTGATGATCAGGAAGAACGAGAAGCATTGATTGAAGAAATGCTGGACCAGGCACACAAAGAATTTGCCGACAGTGATATGGCTGATACTTATGCATTGGTCTTTGTCGGTGCAAATGTAGAAGCACTGTACCTCCTCTCGTATCTCACTTTGTTTGCCCGTGATAACCAGGCCATGATTGATTTCATGGTGGAAAGAGCGGATATGGCTCAAACTGTTTACAACTTACTCAGGCTGATGACCGATGAGGTATACCTTGAGTCAAATCCCCGCATCCAGGGCTATTATGATGGTGCCAGGGAAATCGCAAATATCTTTAAGGATGCGGACACTTTTACAATAACGGAACTGGAGGAGGTGAACCTGAAGATTGAGACTCTTCGCAACGATATGTTTGATATTTAGTATTGAAAGTTGATAAAGACAAATAAAAAAGGACAGCCTTTTGAGGCTGTCCTTTTTTATTTGTGCACATGCAAGTCACGCAATCAATGATTGTCAACCAGCATGTTGCAGGGGGATAGTAGCAATGTGGTTAAACCTTCTTTACCATTACCAAATGATTTTTATTGTCTTTCCTGAAATAGCTTACATTATCCATTGTCTTTTTTATCAAAAAAACACCCAGCCCACCAATTGGACGGTCATTAGCGGAAAGGTTAATGTCGGGTTCTTTCTCTTCGGTCGGGTCATATTGTTTGCCATCATCAATGAGAGTAATCTCCAATTCCTTATCTTCTTTTTTAATAATCAGGTCAATATTATGATCGTGATTGTCTGAATAAGCATATTGAACCACATTTGTAAATGCTTCTTCCATTACCAGGTTCAATGACAGCGCTACCGGCGCAGGAATGCCCCATTGATCTGCACATGTTTTCAGAAATGAGCTGATACGCGTCAGTTCATCAATTCGATTTGACAATGTAATTGTTCGCTTCATGTCTTAATAATTGTATTGTTTATTGAAGCTCAATCATTATCGGAAAAATATTTTGTCGACCGCAGGCATAGCATCAATCGCTGGTGGCTTTTTCGACATCAGAAAAAATAGAAAAAATGATTGAAAAGCCTGAAATATCAAAAATATCTTTTATCTCAGGCTTGAGGCAGCATATCCTGAGTACGCCACCGGTTGCCAGCATTTTTTTCTGAGCCACAAGGAAAACACGTAATCCTGAGCTGCTTATATAAGTCAAATCACTGCAATCAAGCAACAATTTTGTTACACCACCACCAAGTATCTCCATAATCTTGTTCTCAAAATCGCCGGCTGTCATGGAGTCAATGCGGCCCTTAATGATTACTGAGGTATAGTCTTTAATTTGCAATACATTAATTTCCATGTTTTTTAAAATTGCCTTTATCAATACTAAAGAAATAGTAAATATAAGAAAACTTTAATTAATTCATGCGTTGGCCCTGCTCTGAATTTAGTTAAATCTGATAAAGCCAACAAAGGCACTCTGAGAACAAAATGGCTCAGAGAAGGATCCTCCGGCCACACTCAATATCAGTTACCACATCAACAACCCTTGGAATCCGGGTCTCAATGCAGGTATTGAGCAACCATGGTCGGTTATTCAAAAAAACTAATCTGAACCTTTTGCGCATAATGCGCGATTTGTCCAATTCTATGCGTGATTTATCCTATCCATTGCCTTGGCCTGTGGGGTAATTTTACCCAGCAATTACAAAACCAGGAGAATAGTAAAGAATCCTGAAAATCAATTTACACTTAACCCAAATGCTAAAACTTATGAAAAAAATCATGTTTCCCGTATTGGCAATCCTGTTTTTTGCCGCATGTAATTCCAACGAACCCGTGCGTTATGCATCATCATCACCGGAGATTGACGCTTTCAAATCATCTGTTAAACATTACCTGGCGCAAAACTGGGACGAGTACCGGCAGCATTATGCCGATACAGCCAAATTCCAAAACAATGTACCCGAAGAAAAAGCAATATCTCTTGATTCGGTAATTTCAAACTGGAAGCAGGAGAATGAAATGTTTTCAGACATTCATTATGTTGCGGATAAAGACTTTTTTGAAATGGTCGTTACCGATGATGGCGAAACCTGGGTCAATTTCTGGGGCTTGTGGTCGGCGGTATTGAAGGCCAACGGACAAAAATTTGAGCTTCCGGTGCATGTTACCGCAAGGTTTGAAGACGGCAAAATTGTAGCAGAGCATGGATACTGGAACAGTTCGGAAATAGCACTGGTATTGCGTGAGCTTGAAACACCTTCAGAATAAGTTCAGGTTGATTCCAGACATCCCATAATAAGGCTGGATAATGAATTATTTATCCGGCTTTTTTATGATTTGGCTCTGGAGAAATCTGAGCTATGGCAAGAGTCATTCATTGAGAAAAAATATGCTTCTGACTGAATAAAATGTAAACTCACCAGCTCATGCAAACACCAGTTATTACCAATACAAAGCCCTCAGGGGACAACATCCGACTTTTCACCACAGACCATCCCGATATTCCGGTGCCTGCCATGGATCGGATCCAGTTCCTCGACATTTTACGCGGAATAGCCATTTTGTTTATACTGGTGGCCAATATCAGGATTCTTTCGGGTGAGTATTTTATTCCTGAGGGACAAAAAGCAGTCATGAAAACCGCTTCCCTGGATTATATACTGGAAATACTGGCCTTTATTTTTGTGAATGGCAAGTTCTATTCTGTTTTTTCCATCCTTTTCGGAATTGGCTTTGCGGTGCAATACCAGCGGATGAATAAAGACGATAAGGTGTTTGTTCCCTTTTTCCGAAAAAGAATGTTGGGATTACTGATCATCGGCAGTGTACACCTTTTTCTTGTCTGGCTGGGCGATATCCTTACCCTTTATGCACTGCTGGGATTTACACTGGTATGGTTTCGGCATTTTTCTGACAAGCGCCTGTTGATATGGTCAGGCGTATTGCTTTTGATGCCGGTGGTTCACTGGCTGGCGATGTACCTCACAGATACTTTCTATCCCTGGTATTTTTTCCGTCTTCACAATGAACTGTTTGCCGCAGCAATCCCTGAAATGACCAGTGAACAAAACAATCTCCGCTTTAACCCCGCTGACTATATGGCCATTTCAAGCGTGAAACAACTGCTGGAAGTAAACCTTTTTATGCCACTCAGGCGATTGGGCGGGCTCCTCATGGAAGGAAGAATATTCAAAGTCCTGGCCCTGTTTCTTCTGGGCATCTGGGCGGGCCGGCAAATTCTTGAACGAAATATCCTTTCGAATACAGCCCTACTGAAAAAAGTCTTGCTTATAGGGTTGCTGTGGGGTGTACCCATGAACTTACTTCGCACCTGGGTAGACTTTAGTGATCTTGATGGAGGTCTTTGGCCTCTTGCTGAATATGCGCTCAATGCATTGGCCCTTACACCCATGGCAATTGCCTATTGTGCTGCCGCGGCCATTGTGGTAACCCGCCGTCCACGTTGGCTGGCATGGTTTGCTCCTGTAGGGCGGACAGCCCTTTCAAATTATTTATTTCAGAGCTTGATCTGCATATTCATTTTTTACGGTGTCGGGCTGGGCTATGGCGGTACCCTGGGGTATTCAGGAATTCTTTTGGTTGCCCTGGCCTTGTTTAGCTGGCAGATTATTTTCAGCATTTTCTGGCTCAGGTATTTCCGTTTTGGCCCCGTGGAATGGATATGGCGTCAACTCACCTATGGAAAACTCATAAAATTAAGAAAACCGCTCACCAAAAAGGGTCATGCACGAATTCTAAATGTTTAATTTTTAACCGGGCAATAGTTTCTTTCTAAGGTTAGTAAATGGGTAATCCAGAATAGAACCTTAAAAACCATGGAAGAAGAATTTAATATCTGCTACTACTCAGTCCGGGAAGAAACTGCCTGATTTTTTAACAACTCAATCAAAGTGCACAAATCCAATTAGTTGCTTACTTCACTCATGGAAGGTCAGCGACATTGCCCTTTTCGGAGTGGATTAATTTTTTAATTTTTTTCAAAAAGTAGATGTTTGTGCAACAGAATATAAGTAAACTGTAAAGTCACATTAAAGCATCACTAATGAAAAAAGTAAAACTAATTATTGGATTATTACTGGTATTTGCAATTTCTGCAAATAGTCAGAATTCTGTTTCCATCCCTGGCTTAGGGGATATCACTTATGTTAAAAATGAAAATGTATTTGTTCTTGACATACTCGACTATGGCCAGTTTGAGTTTACGGGGACTATACAGCCATTAAGTCTTTCCACTGAAGCTTCCATTGATCAGTTGAGCGCATTTCCGGGTTATCATATTATGTCTGTAATGGGATTGGACAGCATTTTCCTGGAAGCCAGCACAGAGGGTTTGGCAATCCTGTCAAAAATTGACACTGGGAAAGAAATGAAGGCACTGTTTGATGCCCTGAAGATTAAAGCCCCCACCATTGATGTTGAAACAAAAATTGGAAAGGGTACTTTTGAGCTTGAAGGAGAATTATCTTTTCCCGAAGCCATTGAATTGGTTTATATTGAGAATCCGGGTACGCGGCTAAGTTATTCATCTATCGGTATCAGTTCATCGGCAGAGCCGGGCTCTTTTGAAGTGGATATAACCACCGGCCTGATGATAAAGCCCTCTAACGTAGATCCTGATCTCGAAACTTATTTTACATTTGGTTATAACCTTATTACCCAGGAACTCAAAGGGGCCGGGTCTTATATGACTGAATGGATTGATCCGTTTGGAATAAATACCTACGTAAAAGATAGGTCAATCATCCTTAATGGTGGTGCCTTGGAAATTGGATATATACCCGGTAGTCCTACGCCTACCAAATTGGGCATTGTAATTAATGAAGCAAATTTGTTTGGGAACGAGTTTTCAACCTATGTGTCTATAGCTCCGGCTGACAAGCAAATTGGATTATACGCAACCCGGGTCGACCGGATGTCAGCAAATGATATGTCAAAAATATTGCGTGAAGGATTTGGATTGAAGGTTCCTGATTTCTTTCCTGATTGCTACTCTTTGACCAATTCTGTTATACAGTTTTCTCCAACTGAGCTTGAAGTGGGTGAATACAGCATGCCCAAAGGATTTGAGCTTTCAGGCTATGCCGAAGTGTGTGATTTGATCACCGGTGATTTCACCTATTATTTCGACATGGAAGACAAATTTACACTCTATGCCGATTTTGATGTGGATGCCAAAAAGTTTTTAATGAATGAAGCCCGGAAGGTTGATTTTCTGGCAGCGGCAGTAGAAGAGATTTTTAAAGATGTGGAGTTCACGGAATTTTATGTTGATATGAGCGGAAGCCTGCAAGACATGACTATGGCAGGTAAAACAAGGGTAACGGTAAGGCTGATGGATCAGGAGTATTCCTTTGAGTTTGAACCAATACTTGATCCGGAGGCTTTGGCCGCAACAATCTTTCATAAGCTCAAGAAGGAACTTCCTGGCGTATTCAATACTGCAGAGGCAATTGGTAAAGAAATTGCACTGGTTGCAGGTCCTGCAGTCAATGCTTCGATAGATATTGCTCAAAAGGGATTTGATGAGCTTGGCGATTTTGCCGGGCATGCTACCACCTGGACTTCTCACATGACGCATGGCGATGATTGTTTTCATGTTTGCGTGCCCAATAGGGCCAGAGACCTTACTCCGCCAGTATTTCATTCATCCAATCTTGCTGTGCTGGAGTTTTACAGTCGTGTAATCTCTACAACCATGCTTCTGGAAGGGACAACACCCTACCACACCACTTTGCTGAGATCAAATGCACTTAAAGATGAATGGAATAGACTGATCCTTGATCTGGAAGGTAAATGGGATGCCATATTTTATGACGATTATTACAAAGGATTTGATAAAGATCCTGATGATGTTACCCGATACGGGAATGAATACAGGCGACATGTTCATGACCAATATTTGCAACATGTAAATTTAAGAAAAGAACTCTGGAGAAGGCTCATGACCAATGGATATGAAAGAAACCATATCAAAAACCGCTGGAAACCAGATTTATATATGCATCACGAGCATGATGCTGTGGCTGCCGGTAACATCCAGCCCGGATGGTTTAGTGCCCATTGGGAAATAGAACCGGTATTTGGGTCTGAATATGTTTTCATTAAAAATGCTCATAGCAATAAATACCTGCATGTTGAAAATGGTACTATTGAGTCGGGAGATATAGCATCCGGTTGGCACAGTGCCCATTGGAAAGTAGAAGGCGTGCAGGGCACTGAGTTTGTTAGATTGCGCAATCGCTGGAAAGGTACTTTGCTTAATGTTGAAACAGGTGCTCTTGCCTGCAGCGATGTTGGGGATGGGGCGTACAGTGCTATGTGGGAGTTATTGCCTCTTTATGATCATACAAGAGCCTGGAATACCGGGGGAAATGTAGAATGGACTCCGGGACAAACAGTTGTGCAATCGGCAGACGCTGTTTATTCGTTTGTTTTTCAGGAAGATGGCAACCTGGTGCTTTACCGGTATGGTAATGAAGTCATCATGGATACCCAGACATATAACAAAGGAGCTCAAAAACTGGTTTTCCAGACGGATGGTAACCTGGTAATTTATGGTGAGAATAACAGTGTTCTGTGGGCTTCTAACTCACATGGTAAAGGGGGTGAAGCACTTTATATAGAAAACGGTGAAGTTGTTCTTCATGCTCCGGGTGCCAATGTTGTTTGGTCAACTGCCATAAACAGAGCCTTCAATTTTGGTGGCACAAAAAAATGGTACCCTAACGAAACAGTGCTCCGCTCAGAAAACGGTCGGTATCGGTTGATATTCCAAATAGATGGAAATCTTGGAGTGTACGAGGGTGGAAATGGTCTTTGGTTTTCCGGATCACATTTCAGGGGGGCTATGGAACTTGCCTTCCAGGATGACGGCAATCTTTGTATCCGCACATCACCTCATCATATAGAATGGGCTACCCATTCATATCATAAAGGGGGAGACACCCTGTATCTTCAGGATGATGGCAATCTGGTCATTCATGCTCCGGGAGCTGTTGTACTCTGGGCAAGGTTCTGATAATAAGTCTGGATTTTGGTGAATAAACCCGGGCATGCGTCTGTCCGGGTTTTTCTAATAGCCGGAAACAGACTTTACTGAAGAGATAAATGGTGCAATCATCAAGCCCTTTTCTCCCAATAAGCTTTAAGTCCATTAATGATTTTATTTAGCTCTGCAGGATCAAAAGCCTGGGAATAACATCTTTTGAAGGTTTCAACTTTAAGGTCGATTTCTGAGATATGGGGATTGCTTTGCCTGATGCTGCTTTCAACCATCATTCGGCCAAAATTAATAGCTTCAACACCGATCATAAATCGTTCATCCGCACTTTTGGCGTGAATGATTTCTCTTTGTTTCTGCATTATGTGTTCGGGAGTATCCTGCATATTATAGTAAATCGAATGTGTTAAGATTTAGTTTTTTGCAATTTAGATGGATTCTGAGGTAAAGATAACATGAATATGGTAATTTCGAACTTTTGTTAAGCCATAGTTCTCCCATATTTTTTTGGCTTGTCTGAACCCGCAAAACATAATAAAACAAGATTACAATCAGGAAAAAACATAATATTTCCGGATTTAAACCGGATATTATTATAAAAATGGTGGATTGTCATTAAAATCAGTAAACTTCAAAATCTTATTTCTGGCGCACGACCCAACAGCAGGAAATAGATTATTTTGAAGAAGAAAATGGGGAGTACCATCTTTTCGAATTCAAATGGAAAGAGAAAAAAGAAGCCCGGTTTTCAAAAACCTTTCTCCTCTCCTTCACAGTTGCTTTGCAAAAGCTCGTGCATCCGGGAAATATGGAAGAGTTTGTTTTGTGAATAAGAAGTGCCTATATTTATGGGCTGAAAGATGATACATTGTTTACTAATTTTATACTATGATCCGATTTATTATTCTTGCTTTTTTGGGGTTGTTTGCAACCCATACTTTTTCGCAGGTTAAAGACACTGTAAGTTTACCAGATTCTATCAAGGAAAACCTTGCATTTGAGCTTGCCCAGATATATGCATTAGATCAGGGTATGAGAAATAAACATATTATAATAAACTATAGAGAAGAATGGGAGAAAGTTACTCCTGTAATTGACTCCATCAACTTTGATAGGTTTGTTGAGATAGTTAAACAATACGGTTATCCTAACAGAAAGCTTTTAGGTAAATATGGTAATTATAAAAGTGTTGGCACAACCGGAATTGTTATTCTTTTACACAACCCTAAGCGATTGGTTGAACCAGGAATGTATCAGCTTTTCAAAAATGAAGTTCAAGAGGGTAGGCTAAGTGCATCTCTATTTGCAGAGGCTTTAGATAAATATTACGTGTTTTTTGAAGGGAAGTCTTTATACAATTCTCAGTTTACGAATTACCCAAAATTAAGGTTAAACGGTGTTTGTATTACCGATAAAGAGTTATCCGATAGCCTTCGATTGGATATTGGACTTCCCCCATTGTCAGAGGATGAGTTTATCTACGAATAATTGTCTGTCTCTTTTTCTGTTATTTGATCCTGTTCTGTTATCTGATCCGGATCTTTATCTCACAAATTTTTATTTCATTCTGATCTATACTCCTTTTAGTGGCAGGGTGACTGGAAGTCGCCCCGTCACTTGAACAATACACTTAATTCCTTTTAACTCTGAATTCCGGTCAGCCAGCAACCTTATCTACCCGCACCGCCGATAGCTTGAACGGAGCAATTTTCGAATAAGGGTCCAGTTCATCGCGGGTGAGCATGTTTACGGCGGCTTCGGCGTAATGGAAGGGCATAAACAGTTCGCCCGGCAGTACGTGATCGCTCACTTCTACTTTGGTTTCCAGTTCTCCGCGTTTGGAGGTTATCTTTACCCAATCACCCGTCTTGAAGCCATGCTTAGTGGCATCATCTTCGTGCATCAAAACATAAGCTTCGTTGGCAAAGTCATTGAGGGATTTGTTTTTGCGCGACATGGTGGAGGAGTGGTACTGATACAAAATCCGCCCTGAGTTGAGCAGGAAGGGGAATTCAGTGGTTACCTTTTCGTTTTGTGCGGCATAATGAACCGGATGCAATACTCCTAATCCGTTGGGGGTGTTGAATTTATCTTCAAACAAAGTAGCTGTTCCGGGATGATCTTCGGTGGGACAGGGCCATTGTACTCCTTGCTTTTCCATGCGTGGGTAGCTGATGCCGCCGAAAATGGGAGCGGCTTTCCTGAGTTCATTCCAGATGTCTTCTTCGTTTTTGTAATTGCCCAATGGTGAGCCCATACGTTCAGCAATTTCCACAATAATTTTCCAGTCCTGGCGGGCCTGACCGGGCATATCCACTGCCGGACGCATGCGGGCTACGCGGCGGTCGCTGTTTACTACGGTGCCGTTTTTCTCGGCAAAGGCTGCGGCCGGCAATATCACATCGGCATAGGGTGTGGTTTCGGTGTGGAAGATATCCTGCACCACCACAAACTCCAGCTTCTCCATGGCTTTGATGGTGTGGTTGATGTTGGGATCGGTAACCATGGGGTTTTCGCCCATGATGTACAAGCCTTTTACCCTTCTGTCGTAAGCAGCCTGCATTATTTCCACGGTACTGAGACCTTTTTCGCCGTCCAGGCTTTCAAAGGGTACTCCCCAGATTTCTGCCACGCGTTTTCGGTTTTCGTCGTCTGTTACAGAAATATAGCCGGGATAGGTAAAGGGTGAAGCTCCCACGTCGGAAGCACCCTGCACGTTGTTTTGTCCGCGGGGTGGGTTGAGTCCTGCGCCCACCCGTCCGATATGTCCGGTGATGAGGCACATGTTAATCAAACTGAATACGTTGTGTGTGCCCGTAACCTGCTGGCTGAATCCCATACCAGTGGCGATAAGGGGTTTCTTTGCTTTGGCATATATGCGGGCAGCTTCCTGAACCAGTTCGCCGGAAACACCGGTGATTTTTTCAACATGCTCAGGGGTGTATTCTTCTACCAGCTCTTTGAGTGCTTCGTAGGATTTCATGCCACCATCCACGCGTTTTTCAATGAAATCTTTATCGATCAGATCTTCTTTAACGATGGTGCGAATCATCCCGTTGAGCAGGGCAACATCGGTGCCCAGTTTGGGTTGCAGCCAGATATCGGAGTATTTTACCAGTGGGGTCCATTTGGGGTCGATGATGATGATTTTTCCCCCTTTGCGTTTTCCGGCTTTTACGAATGTGGCCGTTACCGGGTGGGTTTCGATTACATTGTTGCCGGTAAAGAGCATACAATCGGAGTTTTCATAATCCTCGATGGAGTTGCTGCCGGCGCCGTCACCCAGTGCCCGCAGCATGGCCGTAACAGTAGATGCATGACACAAACGGGTGCAATAGTCCACATTGTTGCTGCCAAAGGCAATACGCACCAGTTTGCTGAAGATGTAGTTGTCTTCGTTGGTGGTTTTGGCAGAGCTATATCCTGCCAGGGCTTTGGCTCCGTATTTCTCTTTGATGCCTTTGAATTTGGTGGCAATCAAATTCAGGGCTTCCTCCCAGGAGGCTTCCACAAATTTTCCGTCTTTTTTGATGAGCGGAGTGGTGAGGCGCTCTTTGTGCTGGTTGTACTCATAGCCAAAACGTCCTTTCACGCAAAGGCGTCCGTAATTGGGGCTTAAATCTTCTACACCGTTGGAGCGGACGATTTTGCCATCCTGCACCCATAGCTCCAGCTGACATCCTACACCGCAATATGGGCAGATGGTCTGTACTTTTTTGATTTCTTTTTCCACGTTGATGGTATCGGCATGGGGTTTCTCCACGATGGCACCCGTGGGACACAACTGGATGCATTCGCCACAACCATCGCATTCCGATTCTTTCCAGTGGTTGTATCCTCCAATGATATGGGTGGTGATGCCTCTTTGTGCAAAACTGAGCACATTTTTTCCCTGTACTTCATCACAAGCTTTGATGCACCGGAAACATTTGATGCATTTGGACGCGTCGTATTTCAGTACCGGGGAGGTGTTGTCTACCGGGTAGTTCAGTTCTTTCCAGATGGAAGGGAATCTTCGGTTCTCGGGTTTGTCGAGGCCATAGCGGATTTTCAACTCGCGGAACTCATCGTTGTAATTGCCATCGTATTGCTCGTTGTGTTCCGAAAGGAGGTAGTCGAGCAGGTAGGTGCGTGCTTCTTCCAGCTCGTCATCGAAGGCGATAACTTCCATCCCTTCTTCGGCTTTCATGGCACAGGAGGCGACCATGTGCCCTGTGCCTTTAATTTTTACCAGGCACAGGCGGCAGGCACCGGTGGGGGTAAGTTTCTTGTGGTAGCACAGGTGGGGAATGGCGATACCGTTATCTTTGGCCACCTGGAGCAGGTTTGCTCCCTCGGGGGCTTTGATTTCCTTGTTGTCTATTTTCAGGGTGATGGTCTTATTCATAGGATAACTTTTTTTCGTGATATGTTTTTATGCTCGCAGAGGCGCAGAGACGCAGTTTTGTTATTGCTGAAGCAATAACTTAGTTAACTATCATAGGCCATTAACGATTCTTGTTATACCGTCTTTTAACAGGGCTTCATTAAAGTTTATCAGGAGTCCTAATTTCATTCCTGTAATTTTCAGATAAGTGAGTAGCTGTTTCTTGTTTCTGTCTTCAATTTGTTTTACTGATTTTAATTCTACTATCACCTTGTTTTCAACTACTATATCTGCTTTGAAACCTACATCCATTATTAATTCATCCCAAAATACACTAATAGGCTTCTGAGTTTCAACCTGCAGGTTTATTTTTCTTAGTTCGTAAGCCAGAATCTCTTCATAAATCTTCTCAAATAGCCCGGGACCAAGTTCTGAATGAATTCGGTAACTTGTATTTACAATGATTCCGGATATATCGTTTTCTGTCATAAAGCTTGCAATTTGTATTGTATTCTCTCGCAGAGCCGAAGAGGTGCAGTTGTTTTGTTTTTCGTTGAAAAACAATATTTCCAGCATCTGCATAAGAATTGATATCCAACCAGCAAAGAGAACTCAAAAAATCATGCAATGATTTTTTAAAACTGCGTCTCTGCGCCTCTGCGAGAATATTAAAACCTCAAAGAACAAAAAACAGATAGCTAATGCGTCCCATGCGGTTCAAGAAACCAGTTCATCTGTGAAATACCGCGCTGCCGATTCCATCGGCAGGATGGGCGACTGGCCCAGCGGACAAAGCGATGTGGAGGCAATCATTTTGCTGTCTTTCACCAGTTTCTGTACCAGGGCTTCCTTATCACTGACACCATTTTTGAGTCTTTCCAGATCTTTCACCATAAGTGTGGTTCCTACCCGGCAGGGAACGCACTTGCCACAGGATTCATGCTTGAAAAACCGCAGGCACGAATGAAGCACTTCATAAATGGAATCTTCTTCAGCCATCACAATTACCGCTCCCGAGCCCAGGGTTGCACCTTTTTCTTTCAGGTTGTCGTAGGTCATTCTCTCGTCCAGCATGGAGACATCCACAAAAGTACCGGCCGCACCCCCCAGCAAAGCTGCTTTAAAGGGCTTGCCATCCAGCATACCCCCGCATAAATCATCGATCAACTGTCTTAGCGTAATACCCATTTCCACTTCATAATAACCCGGTTTGTTAACCTGCCCGCTGACGGTGAATATTTTGGTACCGGCAGAGCGTTCTGTTCCAAACTGACGATACCATTCTTTTCCGTTTTTAATGATCAAAGGGACATTGGCCAGGGTCTCCACGTTGTTGACCAGGGTAGGGGCACCGAAAACCCCTTTCTCGGCAGGGAAAGGAGGCTTGATACGGGGGTTGCCGCGCTTCCCTTCCAGCGATTCGAGCATGGTGAGCTCCTCGCCGCACAGGTAAGAACCTGCGCCAAGACGGAGTTCCACGTCACAATCGAAGCCTGAATTCAGTATGTTTTTGCCCAGGAATCCTCTTTCGTAAGCATCTGCAATGGCTTTACGCGTGCGGGTAATGGAATCGGTATATTCACCTCTGAGATAAATGTATGCTTTGGTAGCTCTGATGGAATAGGCCGCAATGATGGTGCCTTCCAGGTATATATGCGGATCCTGCTCCATGATAACACGGTCTTTAAAAGTACCCGGTTCGCCCTCATCGGCATTGACCACAACATATCGCTGGGGGCATGACTGGCACGACTCGCTGGTGAATTTCTTTTTCATCCCGGTAGAAAAGCCTGCTCCGCCCCGGCCCCGCAAGCCGGCCTCCAGTATTTCGTCTATAATGGAAAAGGGTTTCATGGTGAGGGCTTTTTTCAACCCTTCATAACCACCCGTTGCTATATAATCGTCAATGCTTTCGGGATTGATTTTGCCGATGTTCTTGAGTGTGACTCTGGTTTCTTTTATCATGATTCTGGCTTTTTTCGCAAGGAGCGCAAAGTAAGCGCAAAGGTTTTACTTGTATTGAGCTAAGATTTCTTTGATCCGTTCTTCCGTGAGGTTGTTGTAAACCTTTTCATTGATCATCATGGAAGGGGCTTCCTGGCACTGCCCCAGGCATTCCGCTACTTCGATGGTGAAAAGTTTATCGGATGTTGTTTCTCCCGCCCGGATGCCAAGCGTTTGTTCAAGGTGCGCGAGCATGCCACTGGCTTTTTTGATATGGCAAACGGGAGATATGCATAGCCTGATAATGTACTTGCCTCTGGGCTGGGTGCTAAGCATGCTGTAATAGTCCACCACACCATACACCGAACTTTTGGTCATATTCAGGTATTGCGCTACCTTGTCCATAGCTTCGTGGGTCAGGTATTGCTCGGGATGGTTGTTTTGCAAATCGTGCAGAATATTGAGCAGATTATCATTGGTGCGCGGATGTTTGCTGATAATTTCTTCCGGGGTCATGGTGTTGGTTTTTTGTGTCTGCGCCACAGGAAAAGAAGATACTTTTTACGGAATTAAGGTACTGAATGGCCTGAAAATGGCCAACCTGATAAGCAACGCAAAGTAATCTGCCTGAAGATGGTTGATTTGCAGTTTGCCTGGATGCTTCCCGTAAAAAGAACGTTGATTTTTCGTGCCGGAGCGGAGCTGTTTCAGCCGGTTAAAGTACAAATATTTTTCAAATACTGCCCTTCTCCCGGAGGGAAAACAGGGAGTGTGTGTTCATTTTTTATTTAGACTAATTCCACCTTGTTGTAATCCAGATATACAAGGTATTTTTTTACATCGGCATAACCCATTTTTTCAATGATGGAAGCATAATTTTGAATTTGCAAAGCATGCGAAGGATGGGGCGACCCGGTTTTATAATCCATCACTACCGCAGCATCCTCTTGAAGAATAACCCTGTCTGCCCTGAAAAACCTTCCTTTTGCGTCATACATTCCACATTCATTTTTGGCTTTTATCCCTTTTTCAAACCAGGGTTTTATCAGGGGGTTGTTCACGATGGCCAGGATTTTTTCCCTGAGCTGCCGGGTTTCTTCCTTGTCTGTTTGTCCGGCATGGAATAGCTTTTCCAGCACCTCTTCTACATCTTGGTCAGTATGGATGTGCTCCATGATATCATGGATGCGCGAGCCCCTTTCTGATGCAGTGGTCCGGTCATCCTGCAGTTCCAGTTGTTGCGAACGCACAGATATTTTGCCTGCCCAGGGGGAGCTGATGTAAGCTTCAAATACAGGACCAGCAACTGCTTCTTTGTCGGTTTTCTCCTCTTTCTGGTTTTTTCCGTCATTTAGTTTTTTATCGTGCCATGGAGTATTTTCTCCCCAGGAATACTCCATGACCGATTCCTGCCACATATTTTCCTGCACCAGGAATTTGTGTAGAAATCCCGCCAGGTTCTTCTCCGAAAATTTCCCCGAATCCGGATACCTGGATAGCACAAAAAGTTTGTCAACCGCTCGCGTTAACGCTACATAGGTAACATTGAGCATGTCCAGCAAGGTTTTCCCTTTTTCTTTCTGCCAGATGCTTTCCCATGGAGTCCCTTCCATGGCTGAAGATATGCTTAGCCAGGCAATGTCAAGGGGGCGGGTTTCTTCCATATCTTCCAGCTCTACCCATTCACCCTCTTTCCCTGGCCTGGAAAAATCCTTGTCGGCAAAGGGATAAATCACCACCGGAAACTGCAACCCTTTTGATTTGTGGATGGTCATTACCTGCACGGCGTCAATCCCTTCCGGTACTACCACCGAATGTTTCTGCGAGTTTTCCTGCCACCATTCCAGGAAGTCGGGCAGGGTAGATACAAACCGGTTGTTATAGTCATACAGCACATCCATGAAGAATGCAATAAACGGGTCAACCGGGCGTGCATCGAAAAATCCCCGCACAATGGTTTCTCCCAGTTCATACAAACCCAGGTGCAGACACTGCTCAAAGGAAAAGTGAATTCCCTGTTGCAAAAGAAAATTTTCCACCTCTTGCAGGGAGATGGTTTTTGTTTTGTCTTCCAGTTGTTCCTGCTTCAGTCCTTGCAATGCTTCATGAAGACCCATGGAAATTCTGCGGGTACTTGCCAGAAACTGCAGAAATTCCGTAAGACTCACCTCATCTCCGGGTTGATTGATCAGGCGCATGACCGAAAGGATAAAATTGACTTTGGGCGACTGGCTCAGCAAAAGCGATTCTGATGAAATAACGCTGATATCATTTTCCAGCAAAAAGCGCGCAATGGCGCTTGCCTCGCCATTGGAACGGCAGAGGATGGTGATATCGTTGAGGGGATGGTTTTTATCTTCGAGCTCACGAATGATTCTGAGCACTCTCAGGCGTGTATTGTCTGCGTAATCAAGGTCTTGTTCGGGTGTACTGGAAGAAAATTCAACGCTGATGTATCCTCCGGTTTTTTCAGGGTGTTTTTTTTGTGTGTGACCTTCATAAATGTCCTGTAGTTCTTCAGGGAGATACTTGCAGGTAAACTCAAAAAAACGGTTGTTAAAGTCAATGATTTCGGGTCGTGAGCGCCAGTTGGTATCCAATGGAAATGGGTTGAAAGTTCTTTCCAGGGTTTGTTGCCACAGTGCACGCGACTCGGCCGTAATGGAAGGGAGCAATTTGGGCAGTGCGGCAAATTGTTCCACATCGCCGTTGCGCCACCGGTAAATGGCCTGCTTACCGTCTCCTACCACCAGGTTTACATGGCCGGAAGCCAGGGAGTTGTCGATGAGCGGCAACAGATTTTGCCATTGCAGCCCTGAAGTGTCCTGGAATTCATCAATCATGAAATGTTGATACTTTTCGCCTATCCGTTCGTAAATAAACGGAGCAGATTCTACCGATACAATTTCCGATATTTTTTTGTTGAAATCCGAAATATGAAGCAACGAGTGCTCTGATTTGATGTCAGCCAGCACTTTCTCCAGCTCGCACAAAACCGCCATGGGAAAGAGATGTTTTTTTACGAGTTGATGAATTTTGTAATGGCTTAACCGCGACTGGCTGAGGGCGTCTATCTGCTGGTATTTTTCTTTCAGCAATTCGCTGATGGATTCAATGGCAGCCACCGTAGCAGCATCTGCCTTTCCTGCAGCCCACTTATCTTCTTCAATGGTTTTCTGGACATAAGAGTTGGGAGTAATCTTTTCTCCAATATTACCATTGGCCAGTTCCCTGAACCAGGTTCCGATACCGGGCTTTCCCCGGTAAAACATTTCATCAGGGATATTTTGCTTTTCTATCAGATTACGCGCTTCAAGGGCTATTTGCTGCACCGATTGTTCAAAGTCGCGAATGCTTTGGGTCAGGTTGCGGTGTATGCGCCCAAAATCATCCAGGGTAATGTCTTTGAGTCTGTCAACATAGAAGCTGCCCTTCTCGTCCATGAGGGTTTTGGCCAGGCGGGCCATATCGTATTCGATGAAGTGGCTGCGCTCTTCATCGGTGCGCAGCTCGATATATTCCACCAGCAATTGGGTAAGTGCGGGTTCTTTCCCCGCCCGACTCACCAGCAGGTCGATGGCCTGGCTGAGGAGTTGATTCTGGTCGAGCTCCACGTCAAAATTCAGCGGCAGCCGCAAATCAAAGGCAAAGCTGCGGATGATGCGATGGGCAAAGCTGTCGATGGTGCTTACACTAAAATCGCCGTAGTTATGCAGAATAAGGGTAAGGGCAAGCCGCGCGTTTCGGATAATTTCTGCGCTCTGCAATGTGGTTTCTTTAAGAAGATTGTCAAGTAGTCCGGCAGCCGATTGGGGGCGTTTATTCTCATCCACGCCCGCCAGTGATGAAAGTTCTCCAAGGGCTTTGATGATTCGTTCCTTCATCTCGGCTGCAGCAGCATTGGTAAATGTGATGGCCAGAATATTGCGGATTTTGGTGGGATCGTCCAGCACAATTTTCAGATATTCTTTTACCAGGGTGTAGGTTTTGCCACTACCGGCGGATGACTTGTAAACGTAGAAGGGTTTTTGAATCATGGAGGCTTGATTTATTGTTGAATCGTTGAATCGTTGAAATGTTGAAAAGTTGCATGGTTTGCGTTTGGTCGGGAAAGCTGAATTTATTTATCCATGAGCAACAGTTTATAGGCGAATTCTGTGGAAATATAATTGTCATAACTCATACATACGTCTGATGCAAAGGCCGTGGCATAACCGATGATTGTTTCCCATTGTTCGCCGGAAGTATTTACGAGGGTTTTGGGCAAAACATTTTCTTTAACAAGACCGTATATCAATCCCGCGTTGAAATTATCTCCTGCCCCGATGGTGCTAATCACTTCAATTTCAGGTGCCGTGAAGGTTGCAGAGTACTCAGGGCTTTCCAGAAATACTCCTTCGGAGTTGCGGGTGAGAATAAGCACTTTTTTTTGAAGATGGGGAATCTGCGCAAGTTTTTTCACCGATGTTTCACCGAAAATGATTTCCATATCTTCATGACTGGCTCTGATGATGTGAGCCAAATCCATATTTTCCAGCATAAAGGGGCGAAGTTCTTCCAGCTGGTGTGCATGGGGTTTGCGAAAGTTGGGATCATAAACAATCATTGCTCCACCTTTTTTGGCTGCTCTTACCACCGAAAGCACAGCCTCTCTGATGGCGGGGTCAATGCCAAAAAAGGAGCCAAACAGCAATATGTCGTTGGGTGTAAATTCCGGCAGGCGAAGTTTCAACCGATCTTCAGGATACGATTTGTGAAAGTCATAGGAAGCATCCCCTTTTTCGTTGAGAAATGCAAGGGCAAGGGCTGTTTTCCCTTTCTCATATCGATGGATGTACCCGGTTTGAACATGGTTTTTCTCCAGGAAATCTGACAGAAAGTCTCCACCCTGGTCTTTTCCAAATTCAGAGAAAAAGATAACTTCCATGCCGGCCCGACCCATTGAGATGGAAGAGTTGAGCATCGAACCGCCGGGGCGTGCTGCTTTGACATCTCCCTGGCTGAAAATTATATCGATAAGGCTTTCCCCGATGGCATAAACTTTTCTCATGCTGATTAACGTTTGATGAATAACAAATGTAAGCGTTTTTCAGCTTTCAGGCTGTTTGAATTTGCCTGCATCCACCCTTTATGAATAACCCTGAGCGTATCTTGTTTTGATTTGTCAGGCTTTACCGCTTTTATCCCAAAGCAGGAAAGGGTGTGCCCGAATTTTGCACACCCTCACTGAGTTTTGTTGAACAGGCCATTATGCTTTCAGGGCTTGTGTCCTGAAGTTACCTTGAAGAAACTGATTTTTATTGGTTGCGTTTCTGAACCGGAATGGTGCCCTGACTTGGGTCGTTAACAAGCCTGGGCGGTAGAAATCCCTCGGGATAGTGAGTGACATAGTCCTTTCCAAACAGCCGGTTATGAATCTGGGTGTTCTTGTAAATATCCCAGTCAAACCTGCCCTTTTTGCGGTAGTACAGTGTAATGACCGAAGAAGAGATTACAATAAAGGTGGAGTAGAGAATGGCCAGCCATAACATCTGGCTTTGCACAGGTTCAGTGAAGGAAAGTAAGATTACCGCAAAAGCTACGGGCCCATTCTGGATCCCTGTTTCCAGTGATATGGCCCGCTGGAAGATTGGATACATGCCAAAAAGCCGGGAGAACCAGTATCCCAGTAAAAAACCGGCCAGACCAATGCCTACAGCGCCGATATATACCTCTACAGGTGTTTGTAGAAACAATTTCCCATGGCGTGTAAAGGCGGTTAGCAGCAGGTATAGTATGACAAGAATCCCTACAAAACCGGCAGTATCTTCAGCAGTTTTGGCCCATTCAGGTGATTTTCTACGCAGAATCATTCCCATGGCCACAGGAAGCAAAACCAGAATAAGAGAACTGATAATGTTGCCCGTTGGGATGACAAATGTACTTTCTGCCCCGGTGGCCTGCATATTTGCCGTAAGCTGGTCGGTAAAAATGCCGGTGTACACCTGAAGGATAACCGGCATCATAAGCAATGCCAGCAACGTAGAGGCGGTAGTCATGGAAATACTTAATGCTACTGAGCCCCGCGAAAAATAGGTAAACATATTGGATGTCGTACCTCCGGGAAGCGATCCGATAAGTATGAGTGCAATAGCAAAAGCAGGGTGCAATCCCAGCACAATGGAAAGACCGAAAGCCAGAAAGGGCATGATGCCAAACTGGGAAACGAAGCCAATGAGTACCCCGCGGGGTTTGCGAATTACTGCGCGGAAATCATCCGGGGTAAGGCTTGCTCCCATCCCCAGCATGATAACAAATATCATCACTGCAAGCAATATCTGATCGTGGGCGTAAAGAAGTTGCGTGTTAAATTCCATAGGTCATTGTTGTTTTGCCATGCCGTTGGAAAATAGTTCTCCAATGACATGAGGGTACTTGGTTTCTATTACGTGTCGTTTTATTTTGTATAGGTTGGTAAGTTCATTGCCAACTTCAAAGGTGCTGGTGAGCAACCGGAAGTCACGGATTTGTTCATAGGATTTAAATCCGTTGGCAGCCGAGGTCATTCGCCGGATTTCATTACGCATTACCCTCATTGCCTCAGGATTACGCGCCAGGTCTTCTACCGTTTTGGCCTGTATACCTGATTTTTGAAATTCTACCAAAACCGGAACAATCAATGCTCCGATAAACTTCTGGTCCTGCCCTACAATCATGCATTGATCGATAAACTGACTTTGCTGCAGCCGCATTTCGATGGGTTCCGGCTCCACATTCTCGCCACTTGACAAAACGATGGTGGCTTTGCAGCGACCTAAAATTTTCAAACAATCGTTGTGGGTGATTACGCCCAGGTCTCCTGTTTTGAGCCAACCATCTGCTATGGTTTGGCGCGTTAATTCTTCATTTTTATAATATCCCTTCATCACCTGGGGGCCTTTTACCCATATTTCACCTCTCTGCGATCTGCCCTTGTCAGGCAATGAAGCGTTGGGGTAAAGTAAATCCCCGGTATCGGGGTCAACAATTTTAATTTCGGTATCGCAAACCGGAGGTCCTACGGTACCTACCACCAGGTTGTTCAGGGATCTTACTGAAATTACGGGCGATGTCTCGGTCATGCCATACCCCTCCAGTACGGGAATACCTACGTTGTTGAAAAATCTGTCGATATGAATGGGCAGAGCACCTCCACCCGAGATGGTCGCCTGAAGCGAGCCGCCGGCCCCCAGCCTTATTCTTTCCAGTACCGCTGCATTGAAAAAGCCGTACCAGGGCAATACCAGCAACCATCGCACAGCATGAAAAGGCATGAGCGCAGCCCGTTTCCACCAGGGCTGGGGGTTCATTTTCAGGTATTTGTCGGTAAAAAAATATTCGGAACTTTTGTATTGTTGCGAAAGAAAATAAGCAATATGAAACAAGATCTGACGCACAGGGTGTGATGCTTTTACCCCCCTTATTATTCTTTCATGAAGCTTTTCCCATAAGCGCGGAGCGGAGGCCATGAAGGTAGGTTCTACATTCTTCATGTCTTCTCCCAGGGTTTGAACAGAAGAATAATAGGTGCAACCCCCGAAACTGATGGTGTACATTTCAATGACCCGTTCGAAAATATGCCAGATGGGCAATACTGACAATACGCGGTCATTGCAGTTATGAAATCCGGGCAGGTTGATGGTTTGTGAGGTCATGTTGGTATGCGTAAGCATCACCCCTTTGGGCTGCCCGGTGGTGCCGGAAGTATAAATCAGGGTAAAAAGATCGTCGGGTTTAATCCCTGCTATGCGTTCCTCTGCCTGCCTGTCTCCATCCAGACGCATCATTGCACCCATTTCCAGCACATCTTCAAGTTTGTGCACTCCTGAACTGGCTGTGGCTTTGGGATCCAGCAGTATAATTTCTCTGAGTGCCGGCAACTCTTGTTTCAGGCTAATTATTCGGTCCTGAAGCTGCGCTGTTTCCACAAAGGTCACTTCAATACCCGCATGGTTAATGATGTATACCAGTTCAGCATCTGTAACATCTCTCCCTCTTGGCACATCAGCAGCACCACAAAGTTGTACCCCGTAATCAGATAATATCCATTCAAACCGATTGTCACCGAAAAGACCTACGTGATCGCGGGCTTTAACACCCAGTGAGATAAGTCCTGTGGCAAGGTTGAGGCCTTGTTCGAACAAATCGCTGTAAGATACAGGGCGCCATTTTAATGCGCTCTCCCTGATGGCAAATGCAGGAAGTGGCCCGAACCTCTCTGCCGCAGTTTTATATAGTTGGGCTAGATTTTCGGCGTTGATGCGATGCTTCATAAATGTACTGTTAATGATTACTTCTTGTTGTTTTGTTTCCTGTGTTATAGATGTATTGAGTGAATGTTGAATTAGCATAAAGCAAATGTAAACATACATTTCAATATGTAAATATACGTTTAATTAAAAATTTGTTCAATTCGGGAGAATATAATTTTATTTATATTAAAAATCATTACCGCCTGTAAGGGTTTATGTGCCTACAGGGGAGTCATGAAAAGAGATATATGGCATATAAAATACGACAAGAAAAAATGTATTGATTTTGCTGTTTTTTTATGACTCATTGAGGAGATATTTGTTATTTTCGGTTCTTCAAAATCAAAGGAATCCGATAAAAACAAACAGAGATGAACAGAGCCTTGAAAATTACTATTGACAAGCACGCGGATGATTATATTTTAGCATCAAGGCAAATCATACAAAACGGATATTGTTGTCTGGTTATCCCGCTTTTAGCAGGAGCTCTCCACGCTTGAGCGGGACAGGCATCTAACCAGATTGTTAAATTAAAACCAGATAAACATGAAGAATTCGCTTCTGCTAATTGCTGTATTGCTGTTTATTACTCCTCAAATGGTTTATTCTGAAAATCCCGATCTAAAGGAAAGGCTGCGGGACCATGTAAGTGTTCTTGCATCTGATTCTCTGCAGGGGAGGGGTTTGGGAACTGCAGGTGCAGAGCGGGCCAGGAATTATATTGTGTCCATGTTTGAAGAATCGGGTCTGAAGGCATTTGATGATTTGGGAGGCGATTTTTTTCAGCCTTTCAGGTTTCGACAAAACCTGGCCTGGATTGATGCCTGGAATATTACCGGATATATTGAAGGTTCTGATCCTTTGCTGAAAGACGAATTTATTATTTTGGGTGCCCATTATGATCATCTTGGATATGAAAACAGAGACGATGAACAGACCATTTATCCGGGTGCAGACGATAATGCTTCCGGTGTTGCTGCTATCATTGAACTGGCGCGTTATTTTTCCGATAATCCGCAATTGCTCGGGAGAAGTATTATTATTGTTACTTTTGATGCAGAAGAGAGCGGCCTGATTGGTTCAAAGCATTTTGTGGAAAACAGCCCGGTTGCGCTATCTGATATAAAGCTCATGTTTAGCTTTGATATGGTGGGGATGTATGAGGCCAACAATGGTTTGGAACTCAGGGGGATGGGTTCTATGATTAATGGTGTTGAGATAGCAGAGGCCGGAGCTGCACGCCATCCCCTTAATTTACGCAGAACGGGTAATAATATTGAACGCAGAACCGATACAGCGCCTTTTGGTGATAATGGAATTCCAGCGGTTCATGTTTTTACGGGAACCAAATCTCCCTATCATAAACCTGAAGATCAATACCATCTGCTGGATTATGAAGGAATGGAAAAGATTAATGAGTATATGGCTGATTTGGTGTCTTCATTTTCACTTCAAAACGAAATTCTTCCCTCTTCAACGCTGGCAAAATCTGATGCACCTGCACTGTCCAGCGCAGGCAGGAGTGGGGTTCCTGCAGGCTTAATTATAAATGCGGGTTCTGGTTTTCATCGTTACGATGATGAATTTTTCCGGGCGAATTCCTCATTTGTGAGCTCTATAGGTTTTTATCTGCAAATTCCCATCGGCAGCTACTTTACTCTTCAACAGGAGCTGTTGTATGATTTTAATGGGAGTCAGATGGAGGAGGGGATTTTTCGGCGCCATTCAGTAACACTACCTTTGAATATTCAATTAGGGACTCCTCGGAGTCTTTCCATCCCGGTGAGATTCTACACATTTGCAGGACCCTGGTTTCGGTATAATTTTGCCGGTACCCACGCAGGAAACACACTTGATTTTGAACTGTACAATGAGCAGGAGTGGGGGTACAGTTTGGGTTTTGCTTTGGAAATATCCATGTTTACCATGGGATATACGCAGCGAAGGGCGCTTACAGGATTATATAAGGACAGTCAGCTGAATGTTTTTGACAGCAATGGATATTTTACCCTGGGATACCGATTCTGATTCAAGGCATTAGAAAAGAATGAAGGTATAAGTCAGGCAAACATTTCTCTAACCTGCTTCAGGGCTGTTATCAACTGGTCAATTTCGCTTTTAGTGTTGTAAATAGCCAGAGATATTCGCACGGTACCCGGCACACCAAAATGATCCATAACAGGCTGTGCACAGTGGTGACCTGTTCTAACGGCAATGCCCAGCTTGTCGAGAATGGTGCCTGTATCGTAGGGGTGAATGTCCGTAAAAACAAACGAAACTACAGAGGTTTTTTCAGGGGCAGTGCCAATAAAGCGTATGTTATCAAGGGTTTTGAGTTGTTTTACTGCATACTCAAGCAATTTTTGCTCGTGGCTGGCAATCTCGTCAATCCGCAGGTAGGAAATAAACCTGATGGCTGCTTCCATTCCTAAAACATCTCCTACGTTGGGGGTTCCGGCTTCAAACTTGAAAGGGAGTTCATTAAAGGTGGTTTTTTCAAAAGTAACCTCTTTGATCATTTCTCCGCCCCCCTGGTAGGGAGGCATCTGGTTGAGCCAGTCTTCTTTTCCATACAGTACGCCCACACCCATGGGGCCATAGAGCTTATGACCAGAAAAGCAGTAAAAGTCACAGTCGAGGTCCTGAACATCGACCTTGATATGTGATAAAGCCTGGGCACCGTCGATGAGCACTGCAGCATTGTGTTCATGGGCCAGGCGGGTCATCTCTTTTACAGGGTTGATGGTGCCCAGCGCGTTGCTTACATGGGTAACGGCCACCAAACGGGTTTTGGGCCCAAGCAGTTGCTTGTAGGCGTTCATATCCAAAACCCCATCGTCGTCCATAGGTATTACCTTTAGCACTGCATCATAGTCTTCACAGGCAATCTGCCAGGGAACAATGTTGGAATGATGTTCCATGGCAGATATAATGATCTCATCTCCTTTTTTTACAAACTTTTTAAAGAATGAATATGCAACCAGGTTGATAGCCTCGGTGGTGCCACGGGTAAATATGATTTCATGGTTGAATGCTGCGTTGATAAACATCTGAACAGTATTGCGGGCCTCTTCGTAAGCTTCTGTGGCCTGCTGGCTCAAAAAGTGGGCACCACGATGTATGTTGCTGTTTTCCCGGCTGTAATACTGGAGTATTCGCTCAATTACCGCTTTGGGCTTTTGGGTGGTTGCTGCATTGTCGAAGTAAATGAGGGGTCTCTTATTTACTTCCTGATGCAGGGCCGGAAATTCTCTTCGTAGCTGTTCAGTGTTAAAGGGCATTGATTTTATAGTTTACTTACATCGATATTAAAAACTGTGGGTTCTTTGCTGTTGCAATGCAACACACACTGGTCGCAAATAGAGAGTTCTCCTTTCAGACGTTTCTCTACCAGTTGATCAATTCTTTCCCTTAGCGGATCAATGGCAATACGTTGTACAACTTCCCCGGCAAAAGCATACATGAGCAGTTGTCTGGCTGTGCGTTCGCAAAGGCCTCTGGTGCGCAGGTAGAACATTGCCTCCGGGTCGAGTTGACCTACAGTGGCTCCGTGGCTGCACTTCACATCGTCGGCATAAATCTCAAGCTGAGGTTGTGAGTTGGCTTTGGCTTCATCTGTAAGAAGTATGTTTTTGTTGTTTTGATAGGCCAGGGTTTTCTGAGCATCTTTGCGTACCATGATTTTTCCGCTGAAAACAGCAGTGGCTTCATCGTCAAGAACCCCTTTATACAATTGCTCGCTCAGGCAATTGGGTGCTGCATGGTCAACGAATAGCTGATTGTCAACGTGTTGGTTGTTGTCTACGAGATACAAACCGTTGAGCACAGCATGGGCTTCAGTTTCTTCCAGCTCGACATTAATCATATTCTTTGTGAAGCCTCCATTGAGAATCAATGCATGAGAATTCAGGTTGCTGTTTTGCTTCTGTTTGAAATAGGCATTGTGCACCACCGCTGAGTTACGTCCTTTGTTTTGGATTTTATAAAAATCCAGAGATGCTTCTTTTTCCAGAAACGTTTCTGATAAACTGTTGGTTAAGCTTATATTGTGGGTAAGAGAGTGGTCGCAGTGTACCAGGGTAAGTTTGCTTCCGGCCTCCTGAATAACCAGGTGCCTGGTATGAATCATCAGGGGCTCAGATGAATCAATGATATTGATAATCTGAATGGGCTTTTCAACTTCAATTCCTTCGGGAACATAAATAAAAATCCCATCCTGGAAAAAAGCAGTATTGAGGGCTGAAAGACTTGGCTGTTGCAAATCTGCAGCACTACCCAGATATTTTTCTACCAGTTCGGGGTAAACTTCCATGGCTTTTGCCAGGCTTCCAATGATGGTTCCATTGCTCAGCGTTGTGAGAGGTGCATTCTGATAAACATACCAGCCATTGAGCAAGGTAATGCTGAAGGTATCCAGATCATACACATCGCAGGTAAAGATTTTATCAATATCAAAGGGCCGGCTTTGATTGGTAAAATCGAAGCGGTAAGGTGCATGAAAGAGAGGGTCAAGGTTGGTAAACCGCCAGTTTTCGGTGTCTGTGTCAGGAAAGCCCCGGGCCTCAACCTCTTTGATGGCTTTTTCTCTCAGTGCAGTGATGGCTTTGGGTTCAGAGGCAACGATGGCATCAAAGTTTTCTCTGAACAGATTTATCATCATTTGTTCTGAGGTTATATTTTGAGTAAGTTCAGGCATTTTGTAAAAATTATTTGTTACATGGGTTCTTCAATACCCGCTTCTTTTCTAATCCATTCGTATCCTTTTTCTTCCAGTTCGATAGCCAGTTCTTTCCCTCCGCTTTTCACAATGCGACCATCGAACAGTACGTGCACAAAATCAGGAATGATATAATCGAGCAGTCTTTGGTAGTGCGTGATTACTATGGTAGCATTTTCCGGTTTTCTGAGCTTGTTTACGCCGTTGGCTACTACCTTTAAAGCGTCGATATCCAATCCTGAATCTGTTTCATCAAGAATTGAAAGCTTAGGTTCTAGCATGGCCATCTGGAAGATCTCGTTTTTCTTTTTTTCACCACCGGAAAAACCTTCATTTACCGAGCGGTTGGTGAGCTTGGAGTGAATGTCTACAAGCTTTTTGCGCTCTTCCATCATTTTGAGAAATTCAGCACCACTGAGTGGTTCCAGATCATGGTATTTCCTTCTTTCATTGATGGCGGTACGCAGGAAATTGGCCATACTCACTCCGGGAATTTCCACCGGATACTGGAAACCCAAAAAGATGCCTTCGCGTGCGCGTGTCTCGGGCTCCATTTCCAGCAAATCTTTCCCCATATAGGTGATCTGCCCCTTGTCAACATCAAACATATCCCGGCCTGCAATTACGGAGGCTAAAGTGCTTTTGCCGGTACCATTGGGGCCCATGATGGCATGTACTTCACCGGCATTTACTTCTAAGTTGAAATCTTTTAAAATGGGTTTTCCATAAATGGAAACCGAGAGGTCTTTTATAC
Organism: Sphingobacteriia bacterium; assembly: GCA_011390575.1. Taxonomy (GTDB): domain Bacteria; phylum Bacteroidota; class Bacteroidia; order Bacteroidales; family UBA7960; genus SKVR01. The sequence continues at coordinate 30,230 of JAABSE010000014.1, read as the reverse complement.
TTAACATTATCGTTCTACTTTATTGTTATCGATCATATTTTTTATTCGCTCAAGATTAGAGGCATATTTCTTGAAAAACTGTTGGGCAAATTCATCAAATGCTGAGTCGTCAAATTCTTCCAGCTCCTCGATCATCACAATTACCCTGACATCTTTCAGATTCATATCCTTGAGGTCAGCAAAATGCTTGGCAGGGACCGGAATTTTATTGTTTTCAATTTTTGATTTAAAGGCGATTGACTTCATATTGTTTGTTTTTTTTAATAGGGTTTTGGTTAGCCTACACTTCCTTCGAGGCTTATGGATAAGAGTTTTTGTGCTTCTACTGCAAATTCCATGGGGAGTTTACTCAATACTTCTTTGGCATAACCATTGACAATGAGTCCGATGGCTCCTTCCATATCAATACCCCTTTGCAGGCAGTAAAAGAGCTGGTCTTCGGATATTTTGCTGGTGGTTGCTTCGTGTTCTACAATAGATGAACGGTTTCCTACCTCCACATAGGGAAATGTGTGGGCTCCGCATTGATCACCCAGCAGCAATGAGTCGCATTGAGAAAAGTTTCTTGCGTTTTCAGCATTACGGGTGGTTTTTACAAGTCCGCGGTAGCTGTTGTTGCTGCGACCTGCTGAGATGCCTTTTGAGATAATGGTACTTTTGGTGTTTTTACCCAAATGAATCATTTTCGTTCCTGTGTCTGCCTGTTGCATATTGTTGGTAACAGCCACAGAATAGAACTCTCCAATGGAATTGTTTCCCAAAAGAACAACACTGGGATATTTCCAGGTGATGGCAGAGCCGGTTTCCACCTGTGTCCAGGAAATCTTGGAATTGTCTCCCTCACAGATTCCCCGCTTGGTAACGAAGTTGTAAACTCCGCCTTTGCCTTTTTTGTCTCCCGGCCACCAGTTTTGTACGGTAGAATATTTTACTTCCGCATCTTTTTTGGCGATAATCTCTACAATGGCAGCATGAAGCTGGTTCTCATCCCGCATGGGGGCAGTGCAACCTTCCATATAGCTGACATAACTGCCTTCTTCGGCAACAATAAGCGTTCTCTCAAACTGGCCGGTATTGGCAGCATTGATTCGGAAATAGGTCGACAACTCCAGGGGGCATCTTACGCCCTTGGGAATATAACAAAAAGAACCATCACTGAAAACGGCTGAGTTAAGAGCAGCGTAAAAGTTGTCGGTATAGGGAACAACCGATCCCATGTGTTTTTTTATCAGCTCAGGGTGTTTTTGAACTGCTTCACTGAAGGAGCAAAAGATAATACCCTTTTCCTCCAGGGTGGATCGAAAGGTGGTAGCTACCGAAACGCTGTCCATTACAGCATCAACGGCAACCCCGGCCAGCTGCTTCTGCTCATTAAGGGGAATCCCCAGCTTTTCGAAAGTTTCCAGCAATTCCGGGTCCACCTCGTCCAGACTTTCATATTTGGGTTTTTTTCGGGGGGCCGAATAATAGATAATATCCTGAAAATCGATGGACGGGTAATGCACATGAGCCCATTTGGGTTCCTTGAGCGTTTGCCAGTGACGAAATGCTTTAAGCCTGAATTCAAGCATAAATTCAGGTTCATTCTTTTTGGCCGAAATAAACCGCACGGTATCTTCCGTGAGCCCTTTGGGGGCTTGATCCATTTCAATATCTGTGTAAAATCCATACTTGTATTCGCTCTGCGTTACTTCGTCAAGTATGTCATTGCTTTTATCTTCTGCCATGGGCACTTGTTTATGTTTTTATGTATGTTCCAACAAGCAACTTCCTGGTATGTTGGGAGTTTTATTCTTATTTAGATTAATTTTAAATTGGAGTGCAAATATACTAAAGACCTTGTACATTTCATAAGAAAACCCTCAGCAGTTTTCACCCTTTCTATATGTTCCGGCATTTTCCTGGTTCCTTTTTTATCTTTTAAGTTGTCGGATAACCCGTGTGAGATTGTATAGATCAGGAATACAACTTTTTATTCAGGGTTATTCTTATTTTGTGGTTCTTCTTTGGGCACTACCTGAAAACCAATAGCAAATGACCTGATAGCCTGAACAAATTATAAATACAAATGGGTTGCACTGTAACTTTTCATTACATTGCAACCCATTGAATTAGTGTGCAAGTCAATCACCTGCTATAATATAGAATTAATTAACCTACGTTGGTGTTTTCGTTCACTATAAGCTTAAATCCTTTACCGTGCACGTTGAGCAATTCCACATTAGGATCTCTCTTGAGATATTTTCTCAGTTTAGCGATGTAAACATCCATGCTTCGCGCGTTGAAGTAATTGTCGTCGAGCCATATTTTTTTCAGGGCCAGCGATCTGTCAAGTACTTCATTGGTGAAGTCACACAGCATTTTCAACAGCTGCGCTTCCTTGGACGTAAGCTTTTGCTCCTCACCTTTATAGGCAAGTATCTGGCGCGAGAAGTCAAAGGTGTAGTCTCCGATATGGAAAAACGTTTTTTGAGAGCTGGAAGCATCATCAAGGTTGGCACGTCTGATGATGGCGTTGATGCGCAGGAGTAACTCTTCCATGCTGAAAGGCTTAGTGAGATAATCGTCGGCACCAATTTTCAGTCCTTCAATAATATCTTCCTGCATGGTTTTGGCCGTAAGGAAAAGGATCGGGACTTTTTTGTCGATTTTCCGAATATCTTTGGCCAGGGTAAAACCATCCTTTTCGGGCATCATGACATCAAATATGCAGAAATCAAAAGATTCTTTCAAAAACATATTCTGAGCTTCCACTCCATTGACAGCCAGTTTGGCGGGGAACCCTTTGGCTTCTAAAAAAGCTTTGAGAATCGTTCCCAGGTTGGGGTCATCTTCTGCCAGTAAAATTTTAATTTTCTTATTCTCCATTATTAAACCTCCTAAAATTATTTTTCGATTTTTCTAAGATGATATTATTCAAACCCGAAAGGAATAAAAACGCTGAAAGTTGAGCCTTTTTTTAACTCACTTTCAAGATTGATATATCCTCCGTGCAATTCTACAATTGCTTTGACATAGCTCAAGCCTAATCCAAAGCCTTTTACGTTATGAACATTTCCGGTGGAAATCCGGTATAAGGTATCGAAAATCTTCTTTTGATTTACTTTGCTTATACCCATTCCTTTATCTTTAACATGAATTAATATGCCCTTGTTCACATTTTCTGTAGAGATTTTTATTTCAGGGCTTTCATGTGAGTATTTTATGGCATTATCAAGCAGGTTAAAAATAACATTTACCAAATGAACTTTATCAGCCTCAACAAAACTAAATTCAGCTGCCAGGTGTGTGGATATCTTTCCGTGTCTTGACTTGAGCTGAAGGTCAATTTTCTTAATGGCGTCTTCAATAACATCATGCAAATTGAAACCTACTTTGTTTAAACGCAACTTGCCCTTTTCTAATTGTGCCGTTTGCAGCACTTTTTCTGCCATCATCCCCAGCCGTTTGTTTTCTTCGTTGATTACATTGATGTAATTCTGGTATAATGTTTCCGACTTTTGAACGTCTGTATCTCTAAGAGCCTGGCATGCAAGCGATATGGTTGAAATAGGTGTCTTTAATTCATGGGTCATATTGTTAATGAAGTCATTTTTTATCAAAGATAATTTCTTTTGGCGAAAAATCGTAATAATTGTGTAAGTAAATGAACTAATAATGACCAGAATAAAGATGGTAGAAATGGCCGACATGATGTTCATCTGCGTGAGAAGGTAAGTTTTTTGACTAGGAAAGTACAACAGCAGAAACTCAGGATTGGCAAAAAGCACATTGGGGTATAAACTGTAAATATAGTTTGACTCCATCAATTCTTTTGTGTACCCTCCGGTTTTTTCAGTAAGTAATACGTTGTGGTTGTGATCATATACACCAAATTCAAAAGGAATATTTATCCCTTGACGTTCCAGTTCTGTTTTAATGAGCGAGTCCAAAGTCATTTGGCTTGCCTCCGAAGTAGAGTTGAATAAATTGTTGTTGGAAAATAAATCGTCAAAAATATCATTAACGATTTGCGTTCTTTGGAAGAATTCAAGAAACGCATCATAACTGTTAGATAATCCGGGGCTGGCGGCATAACCTTTCTGCCGGTTGTTTCGTTGAGGCTGGTTATTGTAAATGGTATCGTAGCTTTGCTGAGAGCCCCTTCCCAATACATCCGGATGCTGACCCAAGGGGTCTCCCTGCCAACCCGAGAGCAAATCGTCTATGGAATGGCTTTCCGTATTTACAGCTTTAAGCACTTCACGATAATAATCGCGGTTGATAGAATCCAGGGCACTGAAAAACCGGTTTACCTGGCGGTCTTGTTCCTGTTTTCTAACGATGGCATTGGCCATTTCAAGCTTGTTGTATTTGTATATGGCTGTGGTTATGGCCTCACTTACTCCCCGGCTAAAATTGGCTTCCTTTACCGATAGTGCATTGCTGATCCAATAAAGTTGAATGCCAATAAGTCCCACCAATGAGATGGTAATGACTATGATAACAAATATGATGACATTTTTCTTCATGAACAGTGTTATACAATTGAGGTTTATTTTAGTTGAAGTCGCTAAAAGTACAAAGTCTAAAAGGCTTATGTTCAGTTTTTAACATAGTTTAATGTGGGTTTTGTACTTTTATCCCAAGCGATTAGCCAAGTACCTGATTGTATGGTGTTTGTATTCAAGGAGGCTACATGTTAAGTCTAATTAACTACAATTAACATTTTTTGGATGTACATATAAGTAATTTCGAATACTTTTGTCTCAAGGCAAACAAACATTAGTTGACCAATAGTTTTCATTGGTTTTTACAGTGTATTAGTTTTTGTGGTTATTTAATTGTGGATTGAACCGGTTGGTGTGGTTACCAGCCGGTTTTTTTATGCGGCAGCGCGAACAAAAAGGAGCTGAAGAAATAGTTTGGGTTTAAAACTGCAAAAAAATACAAGTAAAACACAACTAATATTTTTCGCAGCGATGGATAAGCCCATTGTTTTTCTTCAGCTCCGTTCGGCAAAAGCGTAATTTCGTAAAGCTTTTCAGAATTTTTCAGCAACTTTTTTCCAGTCGACAATTTTCCAGAATTCGGTCACATAATCGGGCCGGCGATTCTGGTAATCGAGGTAGTAGGCATGTTCCCAAACATCACAGGTTAGCAAAGGGGTTTTGCCCTCCCGCATGGGATTTTCTGCATTGGGGGTTTTGGTTATTTCCAGTTTACCCTCTTTGTTTTTCACCAACCATGCCCAACCCGAACCAAACTGAGTGGCTGCTGCCTTGGCAAATTCTTTTTTAAAATTGTCGAAAGAACCAAATGTTTCGTTGATGGCATCCATCAGTTTTCCTTCGGGTTCTCCTCCGCCATCGGGAGAAAGACAATTCCAGTAGAACGTGTGGTTCCATACCTGCGCTCCGTTGTTGAAAATAAGTCCGTCTGATTTCATGATAATTTCTTCCAGACTGCTGTTTTCAAACTCGCTTCCCTCAATAAGCTCATTGAGTTTGTTTACATATGTCTGGTGATGTTTCCCATAATGAAAACCTATGGTTTTTTCGCTGATAATTGGCTCTAATGCATTGGATGCATAAGGTAAAGCCGGCAATTTGTGTGTCATAAGCGCTTTTTTTTAGAATGAAACATATTTAGCAAAGATAAATAAATTTCAGGCTTTTAACAAGTTTTGTTCGGATTAATCAAGCAATTTTTGTATTTTTAATTTTGTGTTTAGCATGGCAAAACTTATTTAACTTTGTTGTGTATTTTAAGAATACCGTTTAATCACTATAATTCATTTATTATTGAACCAAATAACAAGGAGATGTCCAACAGAATAACCAAAATTGCAAGTCTGGGTGTGTTTGTACTTTCATTGTTTTTATATTCCTGCGGACCATCTGCTGACGAGCAACGTCAGCAGGAAATAGAGGACAGTCTAAGGCTGGAGAAAGAACGTCGTGAGCTGCTCGATCGGGCCAATCAAATGTTTGAGGCCGATACTTTGAAAGGGGAGGATAAAGAAGATGCGGAGGACATGGATTAAAACACTTTTTTTAAGTGTTTTTGATGTGTGAGTCATTTTAAATCAGGTAGAATGAACCCCGGGATTTTTTGCAAAAAAAACTGTTACATATGCTTGCCGGTAACTCAATGTTTTATTTGTTCGATAACGAACGTTGTTGTTCGTTATTGAAACAGTGATTCAAAGGGTTACGAAACGGAGATCAAGGATAACGATTTGTTAGTCATTGGGTAATGATTTTTAGCACAAATTTTGGTAATATGCAGACAATCAATACGAAAATGGTTATAGAACTAAAATTATGATACAAGCTTCAGTTGTCTTTTTCTTCTTACTGCTTATAAGTTTCCTTATTTCATTGTTTGCCTTTTGAGATCATTCTCCGGGCAGGGCAATTATAACACACGTTGAAACAGATCCAGACATTAATATTTGATGGGGTCAAAACCTTTGCCATAAACACCCATTACATTGGATAAGGAAATAAAGGCTTCCGGGTCAATTCGTTTTATGGTTCGAAAAATAAGGTTTGCTTCATGCCTTCTTACCACAACCATTAAAATGTTGCTTTCTGTTTTACTGTACCAACCCTTGCCATTGATAAGCGTAACTCCCCGTCCTATTTCGTTGGCAATTTGTTCGGCAATTTCCTCATGCTCTTTGCTGAAAATAAACATCTGTACACTTTGCCGGTGCCCCATTAGCACCATATCAATAGCATAAGAGGCCACAGCCATAAAAACGAACCCATACACAAGTATTTCGATAGACTGAAACAGCAGGTAGGAACTTGAGATAATCACCACATCCATGTATAGAATGAGTTTGCCGGGACTTATATTTCGGTATTTGTTGATGATCATGGCAATGATATCAGTACCTCCGGTGCTTCCTCCCTGAGAAAATACAAGGCCAACACTGGCTCCCCCCATCATAGCCCCGATAATGGTAGCCATAAAACGGTCAGAAACAAAGGGCTCAGAAATAAAATGCTGCAGGACGCTTAAAAATACCGAGATCATTATGGTTCCATAGATGGTACGAATACCAAAAGGCAATCCAAGGTTTTTGATTCCAAGAACGATCAACACGATGTTGATAAGAAAAAATGTTACCCCCACAGGAAAACCTGTGGCATAGAAAACCAGTGTGCTCAGTCCGGTTACTCCCCCTCCGATTATACCGGATGGAATAATAAAAGCTGTCCATGCCAGGGCATTGATAAACAAACCAAGGGTAATTATAGCGTAGCTCTTTACCGAATCCCAAATGGGATACTGAAATTTCTTTAGCTTCATAATAAGTTAACAATTAAAACGTTATGCTCACTGAGCAATTCTTTCGGGTTGCAAAAGTAGTAAAAGACAATGAATTTATTGGTAAGAAATCATTAAGCTTTCTGAATAGAAGTTTTTAAAAGGATTATATGCTGATATTTTGAACGGATAGCTGCGAGAAATGACAACAAAAACTACAGGCCCATACAAAACTTAAAAAATGTTGTTGGTTAGCTTACCTGCTCTTTTTTTTGTAATTTTGGAGATCAAAATATAATTAAATACGATTCCAGTCCGATATCCGTTTAATTATCAAAAACACCTGTACTATGAAGGCAAAAATTTTTCTTATAGCTGCACTGTTAATCAGTTCAACATGCTTGTTTGCTCAAAACTCCGATGATTCTGACTCAGGACTATTGTCAGGAGATTATAGTTTTCTGAAGAGCCGTCCCGATTTTGGTATGCAAATGGGAACTTCCTTTACCACAGGTTTTGGTGGAGGTTCTTTGTTTACCCAGTCTTTTGCTCCTCATATGCAATTCAGGCCGGGACAAAATTTCAGTTTTGTAGTGGGGAGCGTTTTTTCTACCGGTTCTTTCGGAGGCAATACTCCATTGGGTTATCAGGGAGGTGCCGGAACGCCCGATAGAATGTATTCTACCACTATATATGCCCTGGGTGCCTACCAGGTCAATTCCAGACTCGTAATCACCGGCGGAGCATGGGCCGAGAGAAACAATATGGATATGATGTTTGCTCCCACCATGAATCCACAGGCTTTTGATGTAAATCCCAGGGGGATGATGATGGGAATGGAATACAAAATAACCGAAAACCTGAGATTTGGAGCCGAAATCAATATATCTCAAGGGTATAATCCATTCAACCCCTACATGCAGCAAGGGTCATTTCAACAAAACCCTTTCCATAGAAGAAGCCCCTGGTAAATCCTGAACTTTTCTGTAGTTCTGAGGTTACTAAAGCTTTCACCGTTGGGGAAAAAGATTTCTTCAGTAGAGGATTTTTGCCCCGGGAGTTGACTGTTTGTCATGACAATTGTATCGCAAGCAAAAGTCTTTAAAATTGCATTAGTTAAAAAATCATTTTTTCGAAAATAATTTTGTCAGTAAGGAAAAATTTAGTACTTTTCAGTGCTGAAAATTTTAATCATTTTTTGGTTGTTTTTATTGGTTAATGTTGTTTTTGTTTTGGTGGTTAAAAGGCAATAGGCGGGTGCAGGGCTCGCCTTTTGTTTGACCACCAAAATTTTTTTACCCACACATGAACCGGAATAAGTGTTAAAATGACTTAACTTTCCTTCATGCCCAAATCTTTTCTCAATTCCTTTTATGCTTTCGCCCAAACCCTTCTTCCTCACCAGGTGGCATGGCTTATAAAAACGCATCAGTTAAAGGATGATGAAAAAATTTCCATACTGAAAATACTGCATCACAACCTGATTCAACCCCGCAAGCCCATTTCTTTTCCTAACCATATTGATAAGCGCAAGTATTCCTATATGAAAAAATGGATACCTGCAAGGTTGGAAAGCATTGACGTGGATGTCTTTTATGAGTGGCTTTGCCAGGTGGACCGTAAAATCATGACCGATTCACTTTCGCTGGAAGATGAAAAAGATATCATCAGGTATGTCAAAAATTATGTGCATCCGACCTATTATTTTCTGCGGTTTTATGAACTTATGCAAAACTACAGGCATTTTCTCCTTATCCGTGTGCGCCACGATAATTATCATGTAATAGGCGAATTCCTGCAAAAGTACGAAAGTGAATACCGCAGGACACAGGCTGTTTATCAGCAGCTTCATGATGCAACGCACGATATTGTTTCTCAATACAAATTCATGGGTGAAAACAGCCGGGTGTGGGAAGAAAAACTGATCTCCGTTTTCGAGGATGAAACCCTCGATGGATTGAACCGTTATTTTGCCATTGTAAGGCTTACCTTTTTGTACTATGTATATAAGGAGTATGACCGGTTGCTTGAATTGTTTGACAAGCTGGACGTTTTGTTTGAAAAAGGAAACTTTTACTCTCCGCGAATTTTGGTAAACTATTACGGAAACAGATTGCTGGTGCATGCCCGTGAAAATGATCTGGCAAAGGCGGGTTACTATGGTTACCTGTCAATACGCTACAAAAGCAATGATTTTCTTCAATACCTCAACAACCTAAGTGCTGTGCTGATGCGTGACGGAAAGCATAGGGAGGCGTTAATATTGCTTACGGGTAGTTTTCCCGATTTTAAAAAAACGCTTAGCTCGCATAACCGCATTGGCTTTGCCTCTTTTTATATACAGGCATTGATCCGTAACCAAAGGCCGGATGATGCGGTAAGCTATGCTGCCGGTTTTTTGGATAATCATCGCGATGATATAATCCAAAACCGATGGCATATATTTTTCACCTCCTATGCATATGCCTTGCTGGAAGCTGAAAAATACAGCAAAATTTTATCTGTAGAGAAGAAGTTCAACCTGCTTGCCAAAGAAGAGGCCTACCGGAAAAAAGCCGGTTATATTCCATCCTTTATCTGGATTTTTGAACTGGCTCGCTACAAGGAACTTCTCATCACATCTGATCAGCTCTTTGAATCTCTTTACGAAACCAGCCTTCCCAATATACCCGATAAGCATAAATTCAGGCTTATGAAAGAGATGTGCACTGAGCTTATGGGACACGAGCCCGAAACTTTTCAAAAATTATTTGAAAGACTGTTCAAACATTCCTCTTATAAAGTCACACCTCGTTTTATGGCCTGAAAAAGCTTTATATTTAGGTGTTGTAGCGTTTTTAATTCATAAATGCTGTTTATTGTCACACCTGTAAATCTTCTTTTATGGGTTTTTTCAGGCCTTCTTCTTTCGTTTATTTGCAATCGTTTTCGTAACCACATTTCTAACAGGGAATTACAATTATAAGATATTCGTGAGCGAAAGCCTGCTGAGTGTCTGTATCCCAAATGTAAAACCAGATAAATTGAAAGATATGCAATTAAAGGAAGTATGCATAGTAGCAGCAGCACGTACACCCGTCGGCAATTTTGGAGGTGGACTCGCTTCTTTGTCGGCAGTAGAGCTTGGCGTTCATGCAGCTAAAGAAGCGATTAAAAGAGCAGGAATCAGCGCCAACCAGGTGGATGAAACCTTTGCTGGGAATATTTTGTCGGCCGGTGAGGGGCAGAACATTGCCCGCCAGATTGCTGTCAAATCAGGAGTAAGACAGGAGTCACCTGCTACAACCATCAATCAGTTGTGCGGTTCAGGCCTGAGAGCGATTTGCATGGCAGCTCAGAGTATCATGCTGGGCGAGAATGAAATTGTTCTGGCTGGCGGCTCTGAAAGCATGAGCAATGCTCCCTACCTGCTTCCCAAAGCACGTTTTGGTTATAAAATGGGCAATGCAACCATGGTTGACAGCATGATTCATGATGGCCTCACCGATGCGTTCTTTAATTATCATATGGGTGTTACGGCGGAAAACATTGCCGAAAACTGGAATCTAAGCCGAGAAGAACAGGATGAGTTTGCCCTGAACAGTCAGCGTAAAACCGAACAGGCTGTTAATAAAGGGACTTTTGATGAAGAGATAGTAAAGGTGGAAATTGTGCAGCGGAAAAAAACATTGGTGGTTGACAAAGATGAGTTTCCCCGCAAAGGACTCACCCTGGATCAGCTCGCCGGGTTAAAACCTGCCTTCAAAAAAGAAGGTACCGTTACGGCCGGAAATGCCAGTGGCATCAACGACGGAGCGGCCATGGTGGTGGTAATGAGTGTTGACAAGGCCCGCGAACTGGGGCTGCAGCCGCTGGCAAAGATAAAATCTTTCGCCTATATTGGTCTTGATCCGCAAATTATGGGTTATGGCCCGGTGGAAGCTACCCGCAAAGCCCTGAAAAAGGCCGGAATGCAAATAGAAGACATCGAGCTTATCGAGGCCAATGAAGCTTTCGCTGCCCAGAGTCTGGCCGTAGTTCGCGACCTGAAACTCAACCCCGATATCGTAAATGTAAACGGCGGTGCCATCGCACTGGGACATCCTATTGGTGCTTCCGGCGCCAGAGTGCTCACAACCCTGTTGTACGAGATGAAGCGAAGGGATAACAAAACCGGACTTGCCACCCTTTGTATCGGCGGCGGACAGGGAATAGCCATGATTGTTGAAAGGGAATAACCAACACTGGGGATACTTAATTTTAGAACATTATTCAGAAAACACATAATACATAGCAAACAATGGAAAGATTTAAAAATAAAACTGCCATTATCACCGGTGGCGCCGATGGAATAGGAAAAGCAGCCGTGGAAAGATTTGCTTCAGAAGGAGCAAGTGTCATCATCTGGGATATGAACGAGGAGAAGGGAAAAGAAACCGCCCTGAACCTTGCCGGTGAAGGACAAAAAGTGATTTTTGAAAAAGTGAATACTGCTGATTTTAATGATGTAAACCGAGCCGCGGAAAAAGCCATCAAAGAGTTTGGGCAGATTCATATTCTTATCAACAATGCCGGCATCACCCGCGATTCCACCCTGAAAAAAATGACCCAGGATCAGTGGCAGCAAGTGATTGATGTAAACCTCAGCGGTGTTTTTTATTGCGCAAAAGCAATCGGAGTGCATATGATGGAGCATGGCTACGGACGTATTATCAATACCTCTTCGGTGGTTGGCTTATATGGAAATTTTGGACAGACCAACTATGTGGCTACCAAAGCGGGCGTGATTGGTATGACCAAAACCATGGGCAGGGAGATGGGTCGCAAAGGCGTTACTGTGAATGCTGTTGCTCCCGGTTTTATCGCCACAGAAATGGTAAAAAAAATGCCGGAAAATATTCTCCAGGGCATGAGCGATAAAACGCCTACAGGTCGGTTGGGAGAACCTAAAGAAATCGCTGCCGCTTATGCTTTTCTTGCTTCCGACGAAGCTGCTTTTATCAATTGCACCGTATTGAGCGTAGACGGGGGTATCACTGTTTAGGGTAAATTCCGCAGTTCTGTTTGTTAATTCTAATACTGATTTTGATGCAAAATGCTGTTTTACATTCCATAGGAACTTCTGTTCCCGACCGGGTGGTCCCCAATTCTTATTTTGATGAATTGCTGGGTGAACCTGTAAGCGAGTGGCTGGAAGAAAATGTACATATCTATGAGCGTCGCTGGCTGGAAGAAAACCAAAGCGTTTCTGACCTTGCCGTGGATGCTGCCCGCAAAGCGCTTGACCACGGTGGACTTCAACCTGCCGATATTGATCTGCTGATAGTTTCTACTGATACTCCTGAATTTATTTCACCCTCTACTGCGAGCAAGGTGCAGTATATTACCGGGATGACCAATGCCGGTACCTTTGATATCAATACAGCTTGTGCCGGTTTTGTAACTGCGCTGGATACCGGGGTAAAATACATTCGTTCCGACGAAAACTATCGCTACGTGATGGTTATTGGTGCCTATGCCATGAGCAAGTACCTCAATATGAAGGATAAAAAAACAGTTACCCTTTTTGCCGATGCGGCAGGAGCGGTTATTCTGAAGTCTGAAAAAAATACTGACAGGGGCTATCTTACTTCTCAGCTTATTACCCAGGGGCAATATTATAGCTATATGGGAATTTATGCGGGTGGAACGTTCTGCCCTACTACTGAGCAGGTGGTTAAAGACAAAGGGAACCTGTTGCAATTTGTGAAAAAGTTTCCCAAAGAACTTAATCCCGAAATGTGGTCTATGATGGCCAATACCCTTTCAGAACGTATTGGTGTGAGCCCAAAGGAGGTGGACCATTATTTTATGACCCAGATCAATATCAATTCCATCTGGGAAACCATGGATAAACTGGATGTTGCAAGAGAGAAGGCGCCTACAGTTATGCACAAGTTTGGCTATACGGGTTCTGCCTGTATTCCTCTTGCCCTGGACGAAGCCTGGCGCAATGGAAAGCTGAAAACGGGAGACTTGCTTTACTTTATTGGCTCAGGAGGAGGACTGGCATTTGCCAGTGCCGCATTCAGGTTTTGATTCTTTGGATGTTCAAAGAAACAATGACAACAAAGCGCTTCTATAAATAGAATTTATTTTTTAATTGAAAATATGATTATAGCGTCAACATTTACGACAGGAGTAATGGCATTGCTCGCAGTATATGCCCTGGTGGTTTTGTTCTTTGTGGTGAAGGGAGCCATAAAAATCAAAAACATTTCCGACTATGCTGTGGGAAACATTTTGTTTTCTCCCTATGCTGTGGGTTTATCGCTCGCTGCTGCAATGACCAGTGCTGCCACCTTTGTCATTAATCCAGGCTTTATCGCCAATTTCGGGATAAGCGGGGTATTGTCCTATGGAATTGTTTTGCCTTTTGCGGCTACTGTAAGTCTTATTGTGCTTACCAAAAGTTTTCGCAGGCACGGACAAACCGTGAAAGCATTATCCCTGGCGCAATGGATCGGAACGCGCTACCACAGCCGTAACTATTCTTTCTTTATGGCACTGCTGTCGATGTTGCTGATTACATTTATTGTTTTAATTGTTGTGGCCATCGTAAGTGTGATTGCCACAGCGCTGGATGCCAATCCGATTTTCGTGTTAACAGGTTTAGTTGTTTTTGTGTTTGGTTATATGATGTATGGGGGTGCCAACTCCATGGTTTATACCAATACTTTGCAGGCACTGGTAATGCTGGTAGTAGGATTTATTTTGCTTTTCTCCGGTCTTGAACATTTTTCAGATGGTATCGGAGGGTTTTTCCGCAAGCTGGCCGACATCGACCCCTTGCTGGCTCAACCGGTAAATCCTGCCAGTCCGCTGTTTCGTGATTATTACGAAATTATTTTTGCCCAGCTGGTCATCGGTATAGCCATAGTAGTGCAGCCCCACATCATAACCAAATCGCTGTTGCTGAAAAAAGAGAGCGATGTCAACAAATTCCTGGTTACTGCCGTTGTGGTGGAGTTGATTTTTTTCTTCGTGGTATTTGCCGGTCTTTATGCCCGTCTTGCTTTCCCCGATTTAACCCTGGATGGGGTGCCCCTGCGCAACGACCAGATTATCCCCACCTACGTGGTATGGCTATTCTCTGACACGGGAGTGGGTGTTGCAGTGGGTTTGCTGGTGGTGCTGGGATTGATTTCAGCTGGTATGTCGACCCTGGAGGGTTTGATTCAGTCGGTTTCGACCAGTATTACCTCCGATATAGTTAAGCCATTGGTAAGAAAAGGTACTCTTAAAGACCATCAGCTTATTTTTGCCAATAAAGCGGCCATTGTGATACTGGCTATTATTACCTGGTTTATTGCACGCGACCAGATTCTTAACCCGAACCTCAGTGTTGCCATTCTGGCACAGAATGGAGTGTATGCTTATTTCTCGGCAGCCTTTATTCCTGTTATATTTGGAATATTCTTCAAAAACATCAGAACGTTTATTCCGTTTACAGCTTCGGTAACTGCAATTGTTGTTCACTTCACGGTGTATTATGCAATGGGTATCATGGTGGAAAGCTGGGGGATCGATTTGGGATTCTTCACCAAATTTGTAGTCGGAACGGTAAAAAACCCTGCCATTGCAGCCTCTTCAGCCATTGTAGTTTCAACTTTGGTAGCATTGATACTGATGGCTTTTGATAATAATAAAAAACAACAATGATGAGTACTTTCGACTGGTTTGGTAAATGGAATATTTATAACCCCACCAAGGTGGCAGTGGAAGAGTATGAAACCCGCCGAACGCTGACTTACGGACAGGTGCATCAACTGGGTTCGTATCTGGCTCAATGGTTGGTTGAAAAAAAGAAACTAAGCAAAGGCGATCGCATTGCTGTATTGGCAGAAAATTGCCTGGAATATGTAGCTTTGTTTGCTGCTGCACAGAAAACCGGGTTGATTATTGTGCCACTGAATTACAGGCTAACGGCCAGGGAAACAGATTTCCTGATTTCCGACTCGAAGCCCTCTGTGATCATCTACGATGAAAAATACAAGGAGAAACTGAAGGACTCAGAGCATTTTAAACGTATTAATCACTCCCTCTCACTGGGCGAATTTTCGCAGTTCTGTCAGGATTTTGTTTCCAGCCACAATCATGCATCCTTTGAAAATATTCCTTTTGATGAAAATCATCCGCTGTTTATCATCTATACCAGTGGTACCACTGCTTTTCCCAAGGGTTCTGTTTACA
Organism: Sphingobacteriia bacterium; assembly: GCA_011390575.1. GTDB lineage: Bacteria > Bacteroidota > Bacteroidia > Bacteroidales > UBA7960 > SKVR01. The sequence continues at coordinate 14,759 of JAABSE010000014.1, read as the reverse complement.
CCCACAAAATGTTGTTGTGGAACGCCCTCAATACCGAAATCAGGCTGGATATAACCAGTGAGGATCGGTCTATAAATTGCGCACCTCCTTTTCATACAGGAAGCTGGAATGTACTTATGACCCCGTTTTTCCTTCATGGCGCCTATACACTGCTCATGCGCAGTTTCAATCCTGATGAGATATTGCAAGCCATCGAAAAGGAGAGCATGACCATATTCTGGGGCGTTCCCACCATGCTGAAAATGATGTCGGACAGCCCGGTGTTTGAAAAAGCCAGGCTTGACAGTATGCGTTACATCATTGTAGGAGGCGAAGCCATGCCTATTCCGCTCATTGAGCTCTGGCACAGTCGAGACATTGCCATCCGGCAGGGGTACGGACTTACAGAAGTGGGTCCTAACGTAACCTCGCTCAATCATTCCGATGCCATTCGCAAACAAGGCTCCATTGGTACACCCAACTTCTTTTACGAGGTGAAGCTGGTAGACGAAAAGGGAGAGGAGCAAAAAGGTGAAGCTACAGGGGAATTGCTGCTCAAAGGCCCCAATGTTACCCCGGGATACTGGAACAATGCTGACGCTACGCGGGAAACGATTAACGATGGTTGGTTTCATACAGGTGACCGGGTAAGGAGAGACGAAGAAGGATTCCTTTTTGTGGTAGACAGGATAAAAAATATGTACATCTCCGGAGGAGAAAATGTTTATCCGGCAGAAGTAGAATACCTTTTGCGCCAGCATCCCCAAATCGATCAGGCCGTGATTACCGGTGTACCTGATCCCAAATGGGGAGAAACCGGCAAGGCATTTATCGTTTTGAAGAAAAACGACCATCTCACCAAAGAAGAGATTTGGGAGTATTGTCGTGAAAATCTGGCCAAATATAAGATTCCCGGGCATATTGTATTTCTGGAAGAAATGCCGAAAAATGATGCCGGGAAAATTGACCGTAAAAAACTGAAAAATTTAAACCCTGCAAATGGATGATGAAATTTCAGCATAACTGCTGAATTCTTCATGCATTTTGCGATTTATTTACTCAATCATTATTAACAACTAAAACCTCACAATTATGAAAAAGAAAAATTTGTTCTCACTGGCCCTTATGCTGATGGCCGCTGCTATGCTTAGCTTTACTTCTTGCGACAAAGAAGATGATGAAGATCCGATTGATGAAAATCCCACTCCTGAAGGCCTTATAGGTAACTGGATTTCTGAAGGGGAAAATGTAGCTCCTTTGTTGATTCAGTTTAATATTGCCAAAATTGTGGCCGAATTTGATGAAAACGGGACTTATGTTGTAATGTCTTATGACCCCGATGATGTGATGACTGAGCTGGTTGGTACTTATGTAATGGAAGAATCCGGGGTTGAGGATATCTGGAACATCACTCTATCTCAAAGCTCACCCACATCGCTCACCAGCGAAGGAATTTTCCAGATCATTGAAACAGACAATGGCCGTGAAATGAAATACGAAGTGGTTCAGACAGATCCCAGTCTGGGGTTTGCTCCTCCTACTGCTGAAGAAGGTTTTGGCAGCACCGGTGGTGGTGACCTTGGCGAAACAAACGTTCAGTATTACGTAGAGATTACAGAATAATATTATCATCTTGTTCTTTAGTTGATTCAGAGGTTGCCTGTTGCAGGAAATTTATATTCACCCATACAATGGGCAACCTCTGCTTTTTAATTGATGTCTATATTGAACCCAAAACCCCGAAATATGAAAAATTATTTTTTGCCCGGGCTGTTAATGAGTTTTGTTTTGCTGATTGCAGCCAGCGGGTTTTCTCAGCAATCAGCAAGGGTATTTGATACAGAAGTTCCGGGTGAACCCAACAAAGAGTTTCAGTTTCTTGCTTTTTATATCAACCAGGGGGTGTCATCCAATTTTTTCCCTCAGAATGAGTTTCTCAGGGGGCAGGTGCTGGGGCGCATGTTTGGCCGTAATTCTGTAATGACCAGCGATACAGCCACTACAGGTTATGTGGAGCAACGGTTGATTCCTTTCTTTATCTATCAACCCAGTCTGTTTGATGGTAAAGCCATCCTCAGGGCCGTTTTCGAACTTGACTGGACCTGGGGCGATGTATCATATGGTGCCGGCCCTAACCAGGGAGGTGCTGTTTCGGGGCATCAGGTGAACCTTCAGACACAAAATATTGAACTGGAGCTTATTCCTGCCACGGGATGGTCGGTTAACCTGGGTTTGCAGCGGATGTATGATAACCCTTACAATCCTTACCGCACCCTGGCAGATAAAATGCTGGAGAATGGTTTTCGAATGACCTATTTCGGTACGCATGCTGTGGGTGTTACCCTATACCGGAATGCAGATTTTCATCGTTTCAAGGCGGGGTTCTTTAAGTTTTATGAAAATGAACTATTCAAAGACGATGATGTCAACCTGTTCGAGTTACAGTATGAAAGGAATATCAATAAGCTTTGGAGGGCTGCCTTGTCAACACATTATGTCAGAGACCGTGGGAATGGTCGCGGAGGGGTTTCCATCCTCGGGCAAGGCTTGAATTCGCAGCTTGCTGAATACAATGGTGTTTTCCGGTTTAAATTTGGTAGTGCCCCTTATGAAGCAGATGTAGTATGGTTAGGCACCCATTTTTCGCGTAATGCTGATTATATGCAGGACCGGTTTTTCCTCAATGGATTTTTTAATTACAATCTTGGGGTTGTAAATGTGCTGCGCGAAGCAGGATGGCGTAAAGGAGCTGAAATCAGTGGCTTTGCCACCAATCTGCGTATGGGCTACCGGTATGGGCAAACCACACAGGATCGCTTTACAGTTGATTTGATGTATACATCAGGAGATGAAAATGGCCTGGACGATCGGCGTTACAACGGTGTGATGACCGGAAATACCTGGGCTGCACCCGGTGGTTTCTTTATCAACTCGGGAGCATACCTGTTGTTTCCACATGCCAACGTAGTAAACCGGTTTACACCTGTTATTGCCGACCTGTCTAATATTGGATATGGCTTTACCGGCGGTACTTTCAATTATTCCAAAGGTATTATTCCTCACAGATTGCATGCAAAAATTGGCACTGCAGCAGCCATTAGCAATGCTACTCCTGTGGGTGGAGGCAACTTTATGGGCGTAGAAGCCAATGCTGGGTTGATATACAACCTGGGGCCTTTTATGAGTCTTGAGCTGCATGGAGCCAACCTGTGGCTGGGTGATTTCTTTGATAGCGCCGACGATAGGTACGGCGTTGCTGTAAATGGTGGCGTGCAGGGAGAACGACCTGCCAATCCCTGGACCGTGTTTGTGGTTTACAAATGGTTAATGTTTTAATTAATACTTGATGTTATGCGAAAAATATATTTTTTGTTTATACTATCAGCAGCCATGCTGCTCTTTAACAGATGCGAAACCATGAACCCGGAAAACTGGCACCCTTACAACGATATCCAACCCCTTACCTCTTTCATGGATCTCGATTACCCTTTTGAGATTCAACGGGTAGAATTGCCGGGTGGTGAAACCATTGCCTATGTGGATCAGGGTCAGGGAGAACAAACGCTCGTTCTCATTCATGGCCTGGGCAGTTATCTGCCGGCATGGAAAAAGAATGTGCCCGAACTGAGCAAACATTTTCGTGTTATCGCCATTGATTTACCGGGCTACGGCAAATCGTCCAAGATCCCTCATTCGGGTATGATGACCTATTACGCCGGAGTAGTAAAAGAGTTTATCGACGCTCTGGGCCTCGAATCCGTTGTGTTGGGTGGCCATTCCATGGGTGGACAAATTTCAATGGTTACTGCCTTATACTATCCGGAAATAGTTGATAAACTTGTGCTTACCGCACCGGCAGGGTTTGAGAAGTTTACCGAAGGACAAAAGGAATGGTTTCGCAGTGTAATGACTGTAAGAGGCGTGATGCTCACTTCTGTGGAAGACATCATTTCCAATCTGGCTTATAATTTTTACGAATTGCCGGATGATGCTGAATTTATGATAACTGATCGCATTGCCATGCGTACTGCAGAAGATTTTGAAGCGTATGCTTACGCGGTGGTTCAATCCGTAAATGGGATGGTCGATGAAGCCACATACGACTATTTACACAAAATACAGCAACCCACACTTATCATTTTCGGAGAAAAAGACAACCTCATTCCCAATCGGTTTCTCAATCCCGGGTTTACAAGTGATGTTGCCAATGTGGGAGCGGAGCGTATCCCTGATAATGAGTTACACATGATCCCCAAAAGCGGGCACTTTGTGCAATTTGAATCTGCGGATCAATTCAATCAGATTGTTATCGATTATCTGAGCAAATAGCCAATTATAAAGAAAACAGTAAAGCTTGTGGCAAGATGAGGTCTCTGTACCTTTTTTGCCACAAGCTTTTTATTATCCTCAAAAAAGGGGCCTCTGTTGCTTGCTTTTTTTGAGTGGGGGAGTTTAAAATCAATGCTTTTCGCTTTATCTTCCCTGAAGCCTCAGGTTGGTCAGCCCTGCACGACGGGCAGCATCCACAACTGCATTGTATTCAGCCTGGGTTATCCGGCGTGATATTTCGGGGTATTCATGGGCTTTGAACACGGGGGTATATTGCGACATGATATTTACATAGGTGTTTTTGGGCAGATTGTTGCCAATCCAGTCGATTACCTTCCCCGAGTGGGCCGCGTTGTTGGGCATTACCAGGTGGCGGATCATCAGACCCCTGTTAATCATTCCACTTGTGTCTGCCTCAGGAATTCCTACCTGACGGTGCATTTCCAGCAAAGCAGCTTTGGTAATTTCAGGGTAGGTAATGGCACCGGGAGAATACTTATTGGCAGCCTTTGGGTCGTCGTATTTAAAGTCTGCCAGGTAAACATCTGCTATTCCGTCAAGCAATTGCAGTACGTCAAGCTTTTCCCACCCACAGGTATTGTAAACCAATGGAAGCCTCAGCCCTCTGCCGGCGGCTATATCAAGTGCCTTAAGGATGTGGGGAGCGTAATGGGTGGGGGTTACCACGTTGATATTGTGGCAACCGATGCGCTGCAGGGTAAGCATCATGTCTGAGAGTTCGCTAATGCTGTACCTGCGACCCTGGCCCATTTGACTGACGTCGTAGTTGATGCAGAAAACACAAAGAAGTGAGCAGTTGGTAAAAAAGATGGTTCCGGATCCGTTTTTTCCCACCAGTTCGGTTTCTTCTCCAAAATGAGGAGCAAAGGAAGAAATTTCGAGATCCGCATTGGCATTGCAGTCTCCGCGTCTTCCCCTGATGCGGTTTTTTCCGCAATCGCGCGGGCACAAGTCGCATCTGTACATCCTGTCCCACAAAATATCGGCCCGGGCCTTCAAACTACCATCCTTGTGCAGCTTTACGTAGCCGGGTTCAAAATCTTTTAATGATTTATTTGTCATAAACCCTTCATTTGAAAACAGTAACCCTCCATAACCTGCTGCAGGAAGTACTCCTCCGGTCAGTACAATACCCCCGAGGCTGCGGAGAAACCTGCGCCGGTTAATATATTTGTTTTTATGCATAATATCAAAAAATGAAGTTTAAAATTACGATTTCCTCCATTGATTGTCAAGAAACTACGCTTAGATTGATGTTGTCCGATGTTAAAATCTCTTCGAAAAAACATTTTTGTGATATTTAATGCGATTATTCTTACATTAGAATACGAATTTGTATTCAGTCTAAATAAATTTCAGTTTCTCAGAACTTACCATTATGAAAAATCGCCACTCTTATAAATACAAGGTATTGCTATTGTCTGCATTCCTGACTGCCAGTATTCAGGCAGTTACGCAAAATAGTTTAGGTTTAAAAGCCGGGGGTAACTTAAGTTATCTTGGGCCTACTTTTGAAGAAGAGTATGGCGAACGAGTGGGGTTTTCACTTGGAGTTACCGGTCATTATGAGCTCTTTCCCAACTTTTATCTCAACCCGGAAATCAATTACACCCGCAGGTCCTTCAAGTTTGAAACTCCTGTTTTTCTGAACAATACCCTGGTGGATACCGACCTTTTTATGGGCTTAAACTATCTTGACATACCTCTGAATGTAGGATATGGGTCATTCGTGGAAGAGGAGGACGGACCGGATATGTTTCTGTTATTTTACGGCGGTCCACAGTTTAATTTCCTGCTGAGCCAAACCAACCGTTTTAAGGCAGCCAACGGCAACAACAATGCAACAGTTGAACAAGCTGAATTTGAAGGTATAAGAAGTACTGATATTGGATTTAATTTTGGGGTAAGTGTGGGTTACAATCAATGGCTGTTTGATTTGCGGTATTATTTTGCTTTCACCTCTCTATTTGAGTTTGAGAAAGATGCTGACAAAATGACTTCGGTTAGTATTGCTTTGTCGTACAGGTTGTTTTCGAAGTAGCATAGCCAATCCCGAGGGTCAACAACTCAACGCTTCTACAATCCTACTGCCAGTTTTTAAACGGATTTTGCTTGAGCATGGCATTGTAGTATTTTTTATCGCCGGTAACCTCTTCACCCAGCCAGACTGGCTTTTCAAATGTTTCATCTTCTGATTTCAGTTCTACTTCTGCGAGTATAAGTCCCTCATTATCCCCGTAGAACTCATCCACTTCAAAGACATGGCCTTTGAAATCCACCAGGAAACGTGTTTTGTCGATGATGCCCGGTTCGCAGATTTCCAGCAGTTCGCGTGCTTCTGAAACGGGAATTTCTTTTTCCCACTCAAATCGGCTGGCCCCTGATGCACTGCTGCTGCCTTTAATGGTAAGGAAAGCTTTTTCGCCTTTGATGCGCACCCTTACAGTTCTTTCGGGCACAGAAGAAAGATAGCCCTGGGTGATTCGAAATTGCTCATGGACATCTCGCTTAAATTCTCCTTTTACCCTGAATTTTCTCTCAATTTCCATCATAATGGTTCTTGTTTTATTCGTTTAATAAAGCTTTGTCTGACAAGCCTGTTGCCCTTTTTATGGCCTTCAAATAATTTATGTTTTCCATACCCTCCATACCCAGATTACGCATAATCTGCAATACATCATCCTTTTGGGTTGATTCTGCGCTTACAGTTTCCACTTTGGTGTCGTTTATCCATACATACCCAAATTCGCAGATAACATCATTTATCATGTACCCGAAACGTTCTTTTTTAACGTTTATCACCTGCAATTCCGGTATTTTGCTCAGCATTTCATAAAACTCATCCTTAGAATACTCTCTTTTTTCTATTGCAGGGGGGTGGGTCAGCAAGGCGGGAATGATGGTTTGTTCAATAATTTCACCATTCAAAGGGAAGGGTTCCTTCAGGTACACATCCCATTGTTCAAGACCGTCTTCGGTACGCTGTAATTTTTTGATGTCGAATTTGTCATCTCTTATCTTACAATTAAAAGCATCGTTGGTAGGAGAAACAATATAGGTTTCGGAGGAAGTACGTTTTTCAAATTCTTGCGGAACAGGTTGTGACAAGGCTGCCATGCGCAAGTGAACAGATTGAAAGTCCTGCCCGAAAGAACGAAACTCAAATCTTGCTTCCGATTGTTTATGTTTGTTTTGTTTTTCCATGGGTGTATGCTGGTTTTGAAAATTAAATTGGAATATAATGGTGTTGTTTTATGCACTTAACAAACCGTTGCTGGGTTTTGTTATTTTGATGGCTGGTAAAAATCCTCAATAAGTTGACTGACAGTCCCCAATGAATATATCACGCATCTTTAGTGAAGTAAAAAAATACATTAGAAGTTTATAAATACAAGGAAAATTAATTGGAAATAGAAAATTATAAATATATATAGCAGGCAAAAAAGGTTGTTCAATATTATGCTTAATTATAGTGTTACCATGAATAGAAAAGATGTAAAGAAATGAAAAAAATATAACATAAGAAACTTTGTTATTTTTATCCTATGCATAATGTACATCTAAAATTCTGGGTTATGAATAAGAATATTATAAAGCATGGCATTTTGTTTCTGTTTCTGGGAAGCTTTGTATTTGCAGTTGTTTATAACGGAATTCTGTGGCACAAAGAAAAGAAAGAACTGGAAACCAATTATGAAATTGTTTACGGTGTAGTAATTTAAGAGTAAATCATATATGCGACAAGGTGTAACAAGCCATGCGATCACTTGTCGGTATGAAGTTAATGACGTGGTATATATAGAAACACGTCGATTGCATGAATTACTTCAGAAAGAGGATACATGTAAAGTAAAATATTCCGTGATTAACCCGAGGAACAGTAGGATAATGGAATGATAAAAGGTTCTGATTTGCTATGCCGAAAGCCTTTAATACTACCACCGGGAAAAACACATTTGTAGACCCTGGAGGTTTTTGAAAACCTCCAGGGTCTTTGAAATCCTCAATGCGTAATCTTTGGCAAAATTGAAAGAGTAGATGTGCTGGTAGTTGAGACAATTCCCACATGATATGGGGTAAGATTAGTCCTCCAGCGTAGAAATATTTCCCGGATCCACTCCCAGGGCCTGTGCTTTCAGTACCCTGCGCATGATTTTACCACTGCGTGTTTTGGGCAGTTTGTCCACAAATTCAATCTTTTCCGGTTTGGCAATGGGGCCTACTTCATGTCCTATATGTGCCCTGAGGTCATCAATGAGCTGTTGTGAAGGTTTATAACCTTCTCTCAATATTACAAAAGCACTGATGGCATTGCCTTTGAGTTTATGCGGGATGCCAATGGCAGCAGCTTCTGCCACTGCCGGATGACTCACACAGGCACTTTCAATATCGGCGGAGCCCAGCCTGTATCCTGAAACTTTTATTACATCATCAACCCGACCAATGATCCAGATATAGCCGTCTTCATCTTTGCGTGCACTGTCGCCAGTCAGGTACATCCCCTTAAATTTCGACCAGTATTGCTCCACGAATCTTTCATCGTCATTAAACAGGGTGCGCACCATGGCAGGCCATGGGGTCTGGATTACCAGAAATCCTTCCTGGTTGGGGTCGGCGGGTTTGCCACACTCGGTTACCACCTCCATTTTAATGCCCGGAAAAGGTTTGCCACCTGAGCCGGGTTTCATTGGTTCTGAAGGGAATGGTGCAATCATGTGCATCCCGGTTTCTGTTTGCCACCAGGTATCAATGATGGGGCAGCGTTCTTTGCCGATAACCTTGTGGTACCATTTCCATGCTTCGGGGTTGATGGGCTCACCCACCGAACCGAGAATTCTGAGAGAGGAAAGATTGTGCCGGTTCACCCAGCTATCGCCAAAGCGCATAAAGCCACGGATGGCCGTGGGTGCCGTGTAGAGGATATTTATGCCGTATTTCTCAATCATTTGCCACCACCGGTTGGGGTAGGGGTGAAAGGGTGCACCTTCATACATGAATATAGTTCCCCCGTTGAGCAGCGGACCATATACAATATAACTATGACCCGTAATCCATCCCGGGTCGGCAGTGCACCAGATGCGGTCTTCTTCCTGTAAATCAAGATAGTATTTTGTAGTAACGTAGGTTCCTACCATATAACCTCCATGGGTATGCAATATGGCTTTGGGTTTGCCGGTCGTTCCCGATGTGTATAAGATGAACAAGGGGTCTTCTGCATCCATAACCTCCAGCTGGCAGGTATTGTTGGCAACAGGAAACTGCACCAGCTCATGATACCACATATCACGGCCCGGCTGCATAAAAACTTCTTCCTGCGTTCTTTTCACAACAATTACATGCTCCACCGTTCCTGCCCGTTGTAAGGCTTCGTCTGCAATTTGTTTCAGCGGAACAATTTTGCCCCGCTGGTAAGCCCCGTCGGCCACTACCAGCACCCGCGACTGGCTGTCTTCGATTCTTTCGGTGAGCGACTCCACCGAAAAGCCACCATACACCACCGAATGAATTGCCCCTATGCGTGCACAGGCAAGCATGGCGGTGACGATTTCGGGTATCCGGCCCATGTATATGGTAACACGATCACCCTTTTTTACACCCATACTTTTCAATACATTGGCAAACCTGCAGGTTTCCTGGTGAAGGCGGAAGTAGGACATGGTTTCGGTTTTGCCCTCTTCACTTTCCCAAATCAGGGCCAGTTTGTTGCGCCGGAAGGTCTTTAAATGGCGATCCAGACAGTTGTAGGAAATATTCGTTTCTCCGCCGGTAAACCATTTGTAAAAAGGTTTTGCGCTGTCATCCAGCACTTTCTCCCAGGGTTTGAACCAATGTAATTCCCGTGCAAATTCTTCCCAGAAGCCCGTATAGTTTTCTTCTGCCTTCCGGTCCCACTCTTTTCTGTCTTTTACCTGTGATTTTTCTACAGTCCATTGGGTAGGGTGAAATACTTCTCCGCTTAGTGTCTTTTCGCTCATATGATAGGTTTTTTGTTAATTGCTTGTTTAAATATACCAACAAATCCGGGGAAAATCATCATGTAAGACGATTTTTTTTCAAGAATGGACGGTAAAAATGCATTTCAGGAGGTTTATGGAGTTTTTTATCAATGATGATTAAACAGAGGTTATTATGGGCAGAACTGAAAGGTATTTTTCACCGATACCCAATACTCTGACTTTACTCCGCAGGAGCTTTAATGGTAGTAATTCCTCATACCTTTCATTTAGCCAATGAATTTTTGTTACGGGCAGAGGTATTGTTATTTCAGAAGTCTTTGATAGTCAAAGTTTTTTAGGGGCTGGCAGGGATCTGTTTTTAACAGGTGGAAAGGATTTTAATAAATAATAGGATATATTTTGTCGATTTATTTTGTGGCTTTCACAAATAGTTTTTACTTTTAAGCAACGAAATGCCAAAATTAATTTAAAATAAAAAAGCTATGACCAAACTGAAAACAACCTATATGGGGTTAGAACTGAAAAACCCTTTGATTTTAGGAGCCTGTAACCTTACCCTTGACCTTGATACGGCCAAAAAAATTGAAGCTGCCGGAATCGGGGCCATTGTCTTCAAATCTCTTTTTGAGGAGCAAATTAACCTGGAAAGCCTGCAAATGGAAGATGAGATGAGCGAGTATGCAGAACGCAATGCTGAAATGGTTAGCCTGTTTCCGAATCTTGAACATGCCGGACCCACAGAACATCTGGATAAGCTTGCCAGTCTGAAGAAAGAACTCAGCATACCGGTTATCGGGAGTCTGAACTGTGTGAACCATTCTACCTGGGTTGAATATGCGCAGCAAATGGAACAAACAGGGATTGATGCACTGGAATTAAACTTCTACGCCAACCCCAAGGATAAAAACCAGAGTGCTGAGGACATTGAAAAAGAACAACTGGAAATCCTTAAAGAGGTTAAGGCGAAAGTAAAGATACCGGTAAGTGTAAAACTCAGTTTCTTTTATACCAATCCTTTGCAGGTTGTCAGCCAGATGGACAAAGCCGGAGTAGATGGTTTTGTGTTGTTTAACCGTCTCTTCCAGCCGGACATAGATGTTGACAAACAGGAGCTTTATAGTCCTTTTAATTTATCACAACTGGGTGATTACAAACTGCCCCTGCGCTACGCAGGCATGCTTTACAAGCAGATAAAGGGCGATATATGTGCCAATACCGGTGTTTTTACCGGAGAAGATGCAATCAGAATGCTGCTTGCCGGAGCAAGTGCCGTTCAGATAGTGAGTACAGTATATAAAAATAAGATTCCACAAATTACTGCCATGCTGGGAGATCTTGAAAAGTGGATGGATAAAAACAAGTTTGCCTCATTGGATGATTTCAGAGGCAAAGTTGCCAAAGTCAACACCAAAGACCCATTTGCGTACCGCAGGGCACAATATGTTGATTTGCTCATGAAGCCGGTGGAAGTCATGAAAAAGTATCCACAGGTATAGGACTGTAAAATAAACTCTTCGCGTTTAATCATTAAAAAACAAAGCGGTCATCCGGAATTCCGGATGACCGCTTGTTTTTTGCAGACACTTTACAGTCAAAACAAATGGGGATAGTATGTTACACTTATTAATTAATCAATCTTTACATCGTAGGGCATTCTCATCAAAATACCTGTGTTTTCTGTTGCTTGCTGTATCCTTTGGTACACGGGATAAGCATTGCCCAATCTGGCTTTCATAAATCTTGCTTCTACAGAACCAAAATCTTCCATTAGCTGTTCAAACAAAGGCTTTTGCTCCGGATATTCTATTATCCTGTAATTTTCAGTTTCTGCAAGCTCAGCTGCCTGTTTAATGGAATAATTCAGCCCACCAAAATCATCTATTAATCCTATCCGTTTAGCGTCTACACCACTCCAAACGCGACCCTGGGCAATACTGTCCACAGCACTTACAGGTAGTCCCCTTCCTTCAGCTACGTGGTTAATGAATGTTTCGTAAACACGATTAATTTGTTCCTGAATGATTTGTTCCTCCATTCTGTTAAGAGGTCGGCTTACAGAACCCAAATCGGCGAGATCATTGGTCTTCACATTATCAAAGGTGATGCCCAGTTTGTCATTAAACAGCTCCTTCATATTGGGCACTATACCAAAAACACCAATGGATCCGGTTATGGTGTTGGGGTTGGCAATGATTTTATCGGCATAGCAGGCCACGTAATAACCACCACTGGCAGCAACATCACCCATACTTACTATCACAGGCTTTTCTTCTCTGGCAAGCATCACTTCTCTGAGCATGATTTCTGATGCAAGTGCGCTGCCTCCGGGAGAGTTCACCCTGAAAACAATGGCTTTTACCGTGGTATCTTTCCTGGCAGTGCGAAGGGCTTTAGCTATCCGGTCTGCTCCCATGGAAAGGTCATTGTTCGACTCCATCACAATGTTTCCATATCCGTAAATAACAGCAATTTTGTCTCTTTTGCCAACAGGTAATAAGCTGTCAGGCAGGGGAGCATTGTTGTATTTGGAGTAGCCCACCAGGTTTACTTCCTTGTCATCATCCAGTTCGATTCTCACTTTGAGGTTGTCCATGATTTCGTCGCGATAGGCAATTCCTTCAATCATGCCTGCCTCCAGCGCTCCTTCGGGAGTGCGGGTCTGGAAGGAGTCCGCAATATTGTTGAGCTCGTTCACAGTCATGCTGCGCTGTTCAGAAATTTCTTTCAGGACAGTGTTCCACAACGAACTCATGTATGATTGAATCTGTTCACGGTTTTCTGCACTCAGGTCCTCCCTGAAGAAGGGTTCCCCTGCACTTTTATATTTACCATAGCGGATAACCTGCATCTCAACACCGATTTTTTCCAGCATGTTCTTCAGAAAAACAACCTCTGAATTCATCCCTCTGAAATCCAATGCCCCTTCAGGGTTCAGATATACCTCATCGGCTACACTGGCCAGATAATAGGCCCCCTGACTCATATAATCACCGTATGCAACAACAAACTTACCGCTTTCTTTAAAATCCAGTATTTCTGTTCGGATTTCGTGCATTGTTGCCCATCCTGCCATCGTAAAACTCATATCCAGGAATATCCCCTCAATGTTTTCATCAAGCTTGGCTTTTCTGATGTTTTCCAGTAAATCATTCAATCCGATGGTCTGATCCGACGTGAATGACATGAAATTAAAACTTTCAAAAGGATTGTCAGAGCTGCGATCTACAATTTCACTGGTAAGTTCAAGATGAAGAACTGAGTTCTCAGCCACTGGTTGTGGATCAGATTTTCCCAGTGAGGCAATGATGCCCATAAATATAAAGAACACGATAACAAAGGTCAGAAAAACCCCCAGAATGGAGGCAAGTAAAAATTTGAAGAATTGTTTCATAACATTTTGATTTTTTGATTACTGTTATTTTTTTGGGTTTACTATCTATTACGTTAAAAACTGTGTTTGGAATGAATTTACCTGATTAGACGAAGGAATCGGACTTTTATTACAACCGAACAAAAAAACAAGTTCTTAGTTTTTGCCAAACCGTTTTTTTTGCTGAATTTTGCGCCACCTAAACAAGCGGAATGCTATTCAGTTTTTAAATCCTTTATACAGCACAATGTCAAACCAGGTATACATATTATTGGGCGGAAACCAGGGCGATGTAAAGGAAACTTTTATTCGGGCCAGGTCGCTCATCGGAGAGCAGGCCGGAGAAATTGCAGCCCAGTCACCCCTGTATCAAACCGAGCCATGGGGTTTTGATGCAGATGAGCTTTTTTTTAATCAGGTACTGTTACTGAAAACTCCTCTTGCACCGGAACCCCTGCTGGACAAACTGCTGGAAATTGAATCACTGCTGGGAAGAACAAGAAAGGGTAACGGGTATGCCTCCAGAATCATTGATATTGACATCTTGTTTTATAATGATTGTGTCATGGACTCTGAGCATCTCACCATTCCTCATCCCAGAATGCACCTGAGAAATTTTGCGTTGATGCCCATGGATGATCTTTCTCCCGGGTTTGTCCACCCTTTGCTGAAACAAACCATGACCCAGCTTAAGGATTCTTCTCCCGATAAAAACCGGGTTTTGGTAGTGTCTGAAAAATCAACCCATCAAATGTCTGCCTGATGCAATACAACTATATCGCCATAGAAGGAAATATCGGTGCAGGTAAAACCACGCTGGCAAAAATGATTGCCGCCGAATTCAATGGGCGCTTGATTCTTGAACAGTTTGAGGACAACCCTTTTCTGGCCCGTTTCTATGAAAATCAGGAAAGATATGCATTCCCGGTTGAACTATCCTTCCTTGCCGAACGATACCAACAGCTTATCACCGAGTTGCCCCGGCAGGAATTGTTTTCTGATTTTACCATTTCAGACTACTTTCTTAACAAATCAGTGATTTTTGCCCGCAAAACCCTTAATGAAGATGAATATCAGTTGTTTTCCAAGCTCTTTACAATAAT
>JAABSE010000149.1 GCA_011390575.1 Sphingobacteriia bacterium | reverse complement strand
TTTCGCAGCACCGTTAAACCAAAAGCCGTTCCTATTCCATCGACATGCAGGGCCGCTGGCCCTGGGTGCTGTATCCGTATGCTTTTGTTAGAATTAATGGGTTTCACTTTACCGGGATTTATGGGATGACTCTTTATGCAATGCAAACCTTATTTTTGATTTTTAACCTTTGTAGCCTGGCGTGGTTGCAAATTCCTGAACCTTATTACCTTATTAAACCATCATTCGCATTTTCCATCGACATGCAGGGCCGCTGGCCCTGGGTGTATTGCACTGAGTTTCGTGCTAAAGCCAGGGTTGCGAACGCCATTACACTGTCTCCAACCGAAATAAAAAATCCCGGGAACCCATACGGCTTCCCGGGATGGTGAAAAAAATGGTTATTTGGCTACCACAAACGAAATAGTTTTGCGTAGCTGATTATTGAGGATGAGGGTGGCGGTGTAGGTTCCGCTCTTCCATCCATCGAGAGGGACTATCTGCTGGTTGCAGGGGATGTGAGTTGCCATAGTATGTACAAGAACACCTGTGGCATTTCGGAATTCAATCCTGCCGGATTCGGCCAGGCGTGGCGATTCAATGCACCAGTCCAGTGTCAGGTAATCTTTGGAAGGATTGGGGAAGAGGGCAAAACGGAGCTCACTGTTTACATCAGGGGCAATGACGGGACCTGTAACCGGGTCTGTCTTGGGCAACATGTCTTCCTGTGGGTACAGAATGGGTTCCTCGTAGACAATGGCATCGTTGAGCATCAGCAGTGATAATGCTTTACCGGCTACCCTGGGGGTGGCTTCGAGATAGCTTTCCAGCTGCAGCAATACTTCACCGGGCAGGTTTGTGAATCCAGGATGGTCTTCATGGTTGCTCCACTGAGCCAGCAGATTATAGAAGTCTGTCATCTCCTGGTGTGCCATTAGGGCATTTTCGTCTGACTCGTATTGCTGGGCAATGTGGTTCAGTTGCTGCAATCCGGCGGCATAGTCTTCTTCGGCAAACTTCAGCTCGGCCAGTAGGTACTGATAACGCACATCATCTATCTGTGCCAGCAACTGGTCAAGAGAAGGTGCATTCTCGAATCCTTCCTGTTCGTGAATGATACCCATGATGATTTGGTTCAAAGCCTGATCGTGGCGGGTTTTCTGGTAAGCCATGAAGTGCTCCATGATCTCTTTCTCGCTGAACTTGAACAGTCCGTTTTTAATTTGCCAGCGCATGTAGGCAGGCAGTTGATCTATCCGGCTGTCCAGAGCCAGGTTCACCTCTTCTGATTTGGCGGCCTGGGGGTTTTCGACCATTACATCGCGTATCATGGCATTGTTGAAACCTTCTTCTTTGGCACCCAGTGACGTCAGCACCTCTTCAGACAAATAGGGGGAGGTTTGCAACAGGTACTGGTAAGTATAGTAGGCATCGCCCTCGCCGGCCATTTCCACCTGCTGGGTCATCAGCTGGGTATTACCATCATCCACGTGGGCCTGCAGCAATACGGAGGTTTCTTCGTAGTGGGTTTGGGCGTCCTGTTTTTCGGTGATTAAATCATTGTATGGAGTTAAATCAATTTTGGCCGGACAGGATTGGTTGTAATCATAAAACAATGATTGTATTTCATAAAACTGGAAATCTCCATTCCAAATTTTTGGTTTTACTCTGTCTTCCTTGAGATTATGATGGAAATAGGAGATTGATTCACCATCATTGAAAAAATTGGAAATCAAAATCTTGCTTTCATTTCCAAATAAATTACCTGATAGGGTAGAAGTGTTTGGGTTGGTGGCATATCCATGCAGTTCCCTGATTCCAACAGGCCTTGAATCTGTTTTACCTGGTGCTACATATATATCAAAAGCGTTTTCTTCAAAGATATTACACTTAAGCAGCAGCCCTTCATGGAGATTTATCCCTTTGTTTTTTCCGATGGCTTCAATGGCAATGGAAAATGCAGTGAAATTATTGCGGTAAATTTCATTTAACTGATTACCGGTATTGTTGGCAATAATTCCAAGGCTGCCACAATGGGTTGAACCATCGGAAGAGCTTAGAAAAATATTGTTCTCGACGGCAAAATTTGCTGACTGATCAATATAAATCCCATAAGTGTCATTGCAGCGGGAACCGGAATATTCATACCCGGGTTTTACCAGGAATTGATTGTTTTTGATGGTTACATTGTCCATGCCGTTGAAATAGATACCCCGGTAGGAAGAAAAATCAGTATTATATACCTTGAAGAAGCGATTGGGATTGGCAGATGTGGCGTAAATTCCGTACTTTAATTGGTCGAAATCACTATTGTACACCATGAATTTTGCGTTGCTGCCCAATATCCCTGTTCTTCCATTTGAGCCTGATAAGTCAAGGTTGGTTCGGGCATCGGTGAAGCTGGCATGATTGAATACCACCCCCTGCACTCCGGAAAGTTTAACATTCTCATGATGGGTGCTGAATAACGTATTGTCATTGGTAGTAAATTGACAATGGTGGAAATAGGAAATATTATCAATAGGCTGGCCCTGAGAATTGGTGTTTTGGTAGCTGTTGAATTCAATGTCGCGCTGGTTATTGATAAATTGAGCATTGTTAACCTGTACTATACCACCCTGGTCGCCAAAAATCCCGGAATGTTGGCTTCCCACTTGTATAGCAATGACTGCATTTTTAATTACTGTACCATTGCTTACTATCAAGGCTCCCTGATACTGGTAAGTTTGTGGTAAATCAGGATTACCCGAAACCCATAAGCCTTGCCAAAAATTGTTGTCATGGCAGGAAGATGAATGGTTGGTTAATACCCCCCCATCAATATTTAAAGCTCCATTTGTTTTAATGATTATTTTTCTGTTGTTTAGAAAACTCAGGTTTACATCTTCCAGTAATAGATTAGCTCCGGGATGGATTTCCAGGTTCCGGAACATATTGTATTCCACTTCGCTCCATGTTTGGTTGCTTTCTGTTATTTTGTAAGAAGGGGGCACAACATGAAAAGGATTTACGCAATCGCCAGGGATATTTGCCTGCGAAGAAATATTGAAAGCAGAATGGCCGGGTACGTCAAGAATGGCATTGGGGGCTATGCAAAGATTCCCGTTTGCATTCACCTGAAGGATACCATCAGATACTTGTTCAAAAGTTGCACAATTGTCCAGGTTAAAAGTGCCGCCCTGTTTAACCAAGATTCCGGCATCTGAAGTAAGCTTTAACCGGGCATCGCTGGTAGCAAGAAAATTACCCCCATTATGGATAAGGAT
The DNA here is from genome assembly GCA_011390575.1 of Sphingobacteriia bacterium. Classification (GTDB taxonomy): domain Bacteria; phylum Bacteroidota; class Bacteroidia; order Bacteroidales; family UBA7960; genus SKVR01. The sequence goes on along the minus strand of JAABSE010000149.1, from coordinate 2,713 downwards.
GTTCGCCTCCGATGTAAGTTTTCCCGTTAACTCCATGTCTCCGTATATGCTAATATCACTATCCTCTGAAATGCGGGATATTATAACATTGTTGCCTATAACCATACTGGCTTCCTCATCAATAATAAACTTGCCGTTGGTATCAAAATGGATTTTGGAGCCATTACTTATAGTTACTGTTGCATTGTTAGTAATAGTAATGTCGGTGCTGATATTGTATTCTCCATTGAGGGTTACATCTTCGGTGATTTGATACCCATGTGCCATAAGGTTGAGGGCAGGGTCGCCGAAATTATTAATCTTCTTGCTACCTGATACTTTTATTTGAGCTTCCATGACAAATTCACCCCCAATATGTGAAAAATTATTCCATATGGCTTCATTTATGTAAAGAGCAAATGGTGTTGCAGAAGACTCATAAATCACTCTGGAAGCTCCAACAAACATTACAGATCCTATATTAGCTGTTGTGAAATATTCGGCCATACAATCTGAAGACCAATCTAACCAACCTGTTGCACAAGCAGTACTAATAATAACACCTTGTTTTTGAGGGTTTTCGATTTCTTGAAATGCAGAAACCGGGAAAATCTCACCACTCCAATGTTGTCTACCCCCATGACCATAGTAGTGTGTCAATAATTGGCCTTCATTTAATCCATTGACTATTAGGTCTCTGGTATTCTCGCCGCCAAGTTCTGAAGCTTTATATTTTGATATATTATAGCTATCAGGTATCATAGAATAGATATTATCTGTAGTTTCATTGAATGCTTCCTGAAGATCGCCACTATCTATTCCTGCAATCAACATAATATTATCTTTCCATAATCCAAATTGATATATAGTTTCGTAGTTAATTGTTTTAGAAACAATATTTGATAATTTCTCATTCGAATCAACACTAAATCTGCCAATGAAAAAATCACCCCAATTAAAATTACCTTGAGGAACTACACAGGTGTAATTATAATCTGAAGGATTTTTTGAACTCCATTCGTCCCACTCAGGAATATATGACCTATTCAACCCCGAAACCACCTTGTATTCATCACTTACAAATTCACCATCATCACCCACCAGCAACACATATCCCAGCTTGCCATCGTAGGTGTTGTGGGCCTCTCCGTTGAGATAAACGCTCTGCAAAAAGTTGCGGATGCGCTGTTCATCAATATAATCCTCAAGTCCCTCATGAATTTCATAAGGATACCCCACCGCATCGGAAATAACATGGGCTACATTTACAATGGCCACATCAAAGCCGTTGTAGTTGGCACGGTGGTCAGCCAAAGCCTGTAAATCGGCGTTCTGGCTGTTGAAAAACGCAGGGGCAGCAATTATCAGGTAGTCGGCTTCTATTTCCCCTGAGGTATCGGTTACCTCTATCCAGCTTACTGTTCCGGTTGATGATGAACGGTCGTTGATGGATGCGCCAATGCCACCCTCGGTATAATTGAGCATTACATTCTGGCAAATGTTGCTGAAAATACCGGTATTAACACTTACATCGGTGGTGGGGTTGGTAAAGCTTAAGCTTACTTCAATATCGGTAAAAACCTGCAACTGCTCTGTAACCGGGTTGAACTGCACAGGGTAAATCCATATTTCGGCCATACGCTGGCTTCGGATGTTGCCAACCTGAATAATTTCTGCAGTAACTTGTGGAGTAAAAGAATTGGTGTTGTAGGCGGTTTGGTTGATGGTAAAAACCTCTTCCATGTAAACCGTACCATCGGGGTTTTGCACTTCCTGGTAAGCGGGTGCAGGATAGACCGTGTAGTTGTGAAAATAGACAGGAGAGTTGGTTTGGAAAGTAATATTTACTTCATCGCATTCGGGGATGGCGATAAGCTGCCTGATAACGGGTATTTCAGGGTAACCTTCGGTGGTTGTGGTTAGCTGCTTTGGCAGTCTAAGTCGCTGATAATCACCCCCCCCCATTAGTTGTCTCTGTAGCGTACATGCCGGGGGTTTGTACGTTGAAAATTACGGTAGTGGTGTTGGACTGCTGCAGTGTAACCGTAGGTTCTTCGGGTGTGGCCTTGGTAAAGGTTACCCAGTTTTCTTGAGCTTTCGCATTGTATAAGCCTGCTAAGGCAATAAACAATACCAGTAAAATTTTTCTCTTCATAATACAAGTGCATTTAGTTAATAATGAGTTTTCCGGTTTTAATAATAAGCCATCGGCAGTCAACCGGTATAAATACATGCCGGTGGGTAGGTTTGAAATATCGTGGGTTGTAATTTCGCTGAGTATTGGTTTTGACAATAGCTTTCGCCCGTCAATACTGAAAACATCAATGGTTACTTCTTTATAGGTTTGAATTTGCTCAATGCTAACATTTACTAACCCGGATGCCGGGTTAGGGTAGAGGTTGATGTTGGTAAATTCTGTTTCGGTTAGGCTGTTGATTAGCTGAAAGTTTGCTTTCAAAGTGCGTGTACTTTCGGCTGTAAAATTTAATTCCGGCTCATTACTGATGGGATTGCCATTTTCTGTCCAATATTGAAAAGTATAGCCCTCATGGGGTGTGGCCGACAAGTTAACTTCTTCTCCATCGTGATAGTACCCTGCACCTGCTACTTCACCCCCCTCGGCAGGGTTTGGCTCGGCAGCAATGGTATAGATGATTTGGTCGGGGTTGCCATCGTAATCGGGGGTAAGTTCGTGTATGTATTCGGTAAAGGTTTGGGCACAATCTGCGCTATG
>JAABSE010000148.1 GCA_011390575.1 Sphingobacteriia bacterium | reverse complement strand
TACATTTAGTTTCTCTTGTTGCTCTTCTGCAAACCGGATGACTTTTTTCTTGGTGGCTTCAAGACTGGCTTCATTGGGATTGGTTCGTTCGTCAACAACATGCAGCAAACGGATGGTCCCCTTGTGGTCTTTCAGGATATCTGCAGCATATTGCAATGCATGCACCGATTTCTTTGTAAAATCAATAGGAACCAAAAAGGAGTATGCAACACCTGGATTCATAAGTCGCTTTTTTTTTATGCAGATGGATAAAAACGGGGCTTGTTTTTCGGATTTTGTAAATCATCAAAACAAGCCCCAAAGGTACTGTATTAATCTGATAAATCAGCAAAAAACTTCTTTGAGATAAAATTTGCCTATGTTCAAAGTCTCCGATATTTCCTGGCCGGTAACTGCCTCAGGCAGTTCGTAGAACAGGGGTGCTCCCGGGCCTATGGGCAAGCCTGCTACTATCCAGATGATAAGCAGGGTTAACCATGTAATCAGGAAGATGATGGTATAGGGGATCATGGTGGCAATAATGGTTCCGATACCTGCATTTTTGTCGTATCGCTCCATAAAGGCTACAATCATTGCAAAGTAAGACATCATGGGGGCAATTACGTTGGTCACGCTATCTCCTACGCGGTAAGCCAGCTGGGTGAATTCAGGTGAATAACCCAACAACATAAACATGGGGATAAAAACAGGCGCAAGAATGGCCCATTTGGCACTTGCACTCCCTACTACCAGGTTGATAATGGCTGAAACCAAAACCAGTGCAATCATCAGTGGAATTCTACCCATTCCTATAGCACCAATTAAGTTCGCTCCTTTAATAGCAAAAATCAACCCGAGGTTGGTCCAGTTAAAATAGGCCACAAACTGAGCAGCAAAAAATACCAGAACGATGTACGTTCCCAGTGTAGACATGGATTTTCCCATACCATTGATTACGTCGGTGCTGCTTTTGAGTGTTTTGGCTCCAATGCCGTACACAATACCCAATATGCCGGCAATAAGAAAAATCAGGGCTACAATTCCGCTCATGAATGGTGAGCGCAACAAACCTCCGGTTAACGGGTCACGCATAAATCCACTACCGGGAATGTTGCTCCATATTCCGGCGTTTATAGGCATTACACTCCATGCAATAAGTAAAACCAGGATGATAAAGGCAATAAGGGTAAATTTCAACCCACGCTTTTCCTGCTCATCAATCTCTTTGATCTCTTCCGGTATGGCGTCACCCTTGTACTCACCCAGGCGGGGAACTACAATCTTTTCGGTAACCCAGGTCCCGACAAAAGCAATAAAGAAGGTAGAAATGAACATGAAGTAATAATTGGCAGCCGGATTTACTGTATAGCTTGCTTCCACGATTCTCGCTGCTTCTTCCGAAAGCCCGGCAAGCAGCGGGTCAATGGTACCCAGCAACAGGTTGGCCGAATAACCTCCCGATACACCTGCAAAGGCTGCTGCAATACCTGCAATGGGATTTCTGCCCACAGCAAGAAAAATCATCCCTCCCAGGGGAACCAATACTACATACCCTACCTCGCTGGCGGTGTTGGATAAAATACCGGCAAAAACGATAGCGAAGGTAAGCAGCTGACGGGGCGCCGAAATGACAAGAAGTCTTAAGCCTGTCGACATCAGCCCGCTGGATTCAGCAATACCAATACCCAGAAGTGCTACCAGAACAGTCCCAAGTGGTGCAAAAGAGGTAAAGTTGGTAACCATCCCTGTCATGATCATGTGTAATCCTGTTTTGCTCATCAGGTTTACCGCTTCAATGGTTTCTCCCGTACCCGGATGCAATGCGGTAACATTGAACATTGAAACCACCCAGCTTAGAAAAACGATACCCAAAGCAAAATAGGCAAACAATGCCCCTGGATGGGGTAGCTTATTGCCCACACGTTCTATAACATTGAGCATCCCTGCAACAAATCCGGACTTATTATTCTCCATAGTATAGTTGTTATTGTTTTTAATTATATTTTGATGAATGCTTAGACACTTAAAGGCTTAATGTCTTATAAAAAAGGCCAAAAATAGTGATTTTTAAATTCCTTTGGTCAAATTTCTGTTTTTAACAGAATCTGCGTATTCCCAAAAATCAGCCAAAAATTATTTGTAGCTCAGCTGTTTTACTATGGGCATACTATAATTTTATTCGTGATAGTTTTTTCCCTGCCATGAATTTCTCTCTTTTAGTTTTTCTTCAATAAGGGTAATGACCTGGTCGCTGCGCAGACCGCTCCATGATTTCCTCAGGTTAAATTCAGGGGGTACCTCACCCGCAAACCGTTCTATGGCAATATCCGGCCGGAGATTCTCCAGGAAGTCAACCATAAAGTCCACATATTCTTCGGGTTCAAAAAAGTGAAACTTCTCAGGATTCTTCAAAAAATCTTTTGCCATGGGCGTATCCTTCACAATCTGCAGCTGATGAAATTTTACCGAATTAACGGGAAGTTGTGAAATTGTTTTGCTTTGCATAAGCATTTGCTGGCGGGTTTCACCCGGCAGCCCCATAATCATGTGTATGCCGGTATGCAGACCTTTGGCTGCCGATTTTTTGATGGCATTTGCAGAATCTGTAAAAGTATGTCCGCGGTTAATGGCCACCAGGGTGTCTTCGTGGGTGGATTCAACCCCATATTCAATGCTCACGATTTTTTCTCTGGCAATTTCAGAAAGGTAACCAAGCTTTTCATCGTCAACACAGTCGGGCCTGGTTCCAATGGAAAGGCCTGATATTTCAGGATGTGAGAGGGCCTCTTCATAGCGTTCTTTCAATAATGAAATCTCCGAGTAGGTGTTGGAATAAGCCTGGAAGTAGGCTACAAAGACCCGGGCCCTGCGGTATCTTTTTTTTAAAAAGCTGAGGCCTTTTTCAATTTGACTGGTAATGGAGATATCCTCATGGCAGTATGAAGGGCTGAAGCCACTGTTGTTGCAAAAGGTACATCCGCCTGTTCCTACAGTGCCATCACGATTGGGGCATGTAAAACCGGCATGAATGCTCACTTTTTGAATGCGGCTTCCATAGCGTTGCCTGTAATAATCGGCCAGGGAATGAAAACGTCTTGAATTGCCCCAGGGGTATTGCATATTTAAAAATTTGAGCAAAATTAATCATTTTACTTCTTGCATGGGAAACCCTGTAACAGATAGAGTTGTGGCGATTGAAGGCAGTTGAAAATCAGGTCTTTGGGATTGTGGGTTGGGCATTTACCGGAAAAATTGTACATTTGCGCACCAAACCACAACACCAATCTTTAATGCATTTTTTAGATATACTAATTTTCTCCATTTACATGTTGGCTGTTATAGGAATCGGTTTTTGGTTCCTGCTCAAAAACAAAGGAGTTGAAGATTATTATGTTGGTGGACGTAAGATAGGAAGCTGGCATATAGGATTATCAGTAGTAGCAACAGATGTAGGAGGCGGATTTTCCATCGGACTCGGAGGCCTGGGCTTTATTATGGGTATTGCCGGTTCATGGATGCTTTTCACCGGGCTTATCGGCGCCTGGCTTAGTGCCGTAATTTTAATACCACGCATCAAAGCCCTTGAAAAATTCCAGAAGTTTTATACTTTCCCCCAGATTTTAGGACATTTTTACAATCCCAGGGTAGCCCTGCTGGCCGGTTTAATTTCCGGTATCGGATACCTGGGATTTACCAGTAGCCAGATACTGGCAGGGGCAAAGCTGGCATCTGCTACTTTTGTAGAGCTTGATATGCATATGGCTCTTATTATTATGGGAGTAATCGTCGTGGTCTATACTGCCATGGGGGGGATTAAAGCAGTTATTTATACCGATACCATTCAATGGATTATACTCATGATCGGATTAATCTTTGTGGGTATTCCTGTTGCCTATTATAGTATCGGTGGCATAACGGTTATAAGAGAAGTACTCCCTCCCGAATTTTTCAGTCTGACTAATATCACCTGGCAGCAAATTGTATACTGGGTGGTTACGATTATCCCTATCTGGTTTGTTGGGATGACACTGTATCAAAGAATTTATGCTTCCCGAAACAAGAAACAGGCACAGAAAGCCTGGATAATTGCTGGTTTCTTTGAATATCCTGTCATGGCCTTTATGGGGGTTACCCTCGGACTTTTTGCCCGTGTTGCATTTGAGCAGGGAATGTTTACAGAACTGGGGTTTGCTCCTACAGAATTTATGGATGAAGAAAAAGGTTTGCCGTTGCTGTTGCGTTCCGTTTTGCCCGTAGGTTTAATGGGATTGATGATGGCGGCCTATTTTTCTGCTATCATGTCAACGGCAGATAGCTGCCTGATGGCTTCTTCAGGAAATTTTCTCACCGATATTTTCGGGCGATGGATCAAAGTGCCTGAGAGTAAAAGGAAATTTTTGCTCATATCGCAAGCCTTCACAGTGGTATTAGGAGTGCTGGCTCTGCTTCTTGCCTCTGTTATGCCCAACGTGCTGGAGCTCATGTTATATTCTTACGCTTTTATGGTGTCAGGTTTGTTTGTGCCTGTTTTGGGGGGTATTTTTCTGAAAAAAGCCAGTTCGGCAGCTGCTTTTTGGGCAATGCTATTGGGTGGAGGTACCACAATTAGTTTGATTGTATCTCAAAAGGAATTACCTTTACAACTGGATGCCAATATCTTTGGTATCACCATTTCAGCTCTTGCTTTTGTAATTATTAATTCCTGGCACAAATTCCAGAAATAATCCAATCAAAAAATCTTTGATTGTAGATATACTAATCTTTAATTTTAATTAAATTCCATTATGAATTACACATTTTATACTCCTAAGGACACGGTAAGTGAAGAAAGAAAAAAGGAAATCGCTGATTTTTTATTCAATCACCTCGATCAGTTTGGCGATGAGCACGACGCTATCATGCGCTGCATCAATTTTGCCCTCGACGAAGAAACCAAATTTGGCGGTTTTATCCTGGTTTCGGAAGAGGCAGATAAAATTACCGGAGCTGTAATTATCAACAAAACCGGTATGGCAGGTTATATTCCCGAGAACATCCTTGTTTATATAGCTGTTCATAAAGATTACAGAGGAAAAGGTTTAGGAAAAGACCTGATGCTGAAGACTTTTGATAAAGCAGAAGGAAGCATAAAGTTGCACGTTGAGCCGGAAAATCCGGCAAGATTTTTATATGAAAAACTCGGATTTACAAGTAAGTATCTTGAAATGCGATTAAACCGATAAATAAAACCAATGGCAGAGATAACCATTAGCAGCAAAAAGCTGAGACATAACTTCGAATTTCTTAAAAATTTTTTTGGTAAGAATAATATCGAATGGGGTATTGTAAGTAAGTTGCTTTGCGGTAACGAGGTTTATCTGAAAGAGTTAATTGACATGGGAGCCAGGGAAATGATGGACTCCCGTATCAGCAACCTGAAAAAGATAAAAAAAATCAATCCCGAAGTCAATACCGTTTACATAAAACCACCCCCGCGCAAGAGCCTGCGTTCAGTTATCACTTATGCCGATGTTAGCTTTAATTCGGATTTGGAAACCCTGAGGCTGATTTCTAAGGAAGCCGGCCGGCAGGGGAAAGTACATCGCGTAATTATTATGATTGAAATGGGTGATTTGCGTGAAGGTGTGCTGGGTGAGAACCTGGTCGGTTTTTACGAAAAAGTTTTTGAGTTGCCCAACATTGAAGTTGTAGGTTTTGGGACCAACTTTAACTGTTTGTATGGAGTGATGCCATCGCACGATAAAATGGTGCAGCTGAGCCTGTACAAACAGATCATTGAGTTGAAGTTCAACAGGAAAATCAAATGGATTTCTGGAGGATCTTCCGTTGCCATACCTATGATTCAGAAAAAGCAGCTTCCCAAAGGGATCAATCATTTCAGGGTGGGAGAAACCTTGTATTTTGGCAACAACCTGGTTACCGGTAAAGCTATAAAGGGGATGAAAGATGACGTAATTACCCTTTATGCCGAAATTATTGAGTTGCTCGAAAAACCCATTG
>JAABSE010000147.1 GCA_011390575.1 Sphingobacteriia bacterium | reverse complement strand
ATATAGAAAGCAAATTACGCAGTTTGTTGAAATTGAACCATCACAAAGTCAACACCATCACAGCATCAGTACTTGAATATATAAGGGAAAATCCAAACATGTCTCTAAACATCCTCAACCATCTAATAGGATGCAGCAGCCGCACACTGCAACGCCAAATAAAGCAAGACATAGGAATCAGTCCCAAAATGCTGTACCGGATTTTGCGGTTTAACAAAACTTATTATCAAATAAAGAACAATCATCAGTACAATATGCATGACATTGCATTTCACTGTGGCTATTATGATCTGTCGCACCTGGTGAACGAGTTCAGAGAATTTACCGGGAATTCTCCAGCGTTGTATTTTACAAATGAGAATATGTATAACAAGCTTTTTGCCGGGATTATATAAATCCCGAAAATCAGGCAATCCTGTCGCTTTTTTCCAACGATTTTACTGTCTATTCTTTTTATTTTTGGCCGCTAACTAAAATAGTAGTAACCCAAAAAAACACAGAAAGATGAAAACAGTAAAACAATTTTTAATGATTTCAGCCGCATTTTTTTTATTTTCATGCGAGGAATCGGATACCATTGATCCCATCACCGGAGCACAGGAATTAACAGGTGAGGTTACAGCGGATTTGGTACTAACCGACATTATTGACGGTCCGGGAGCAGACTATTATGTAACGGGCAAATGGTATCTCAACGCCAATGTAACAGTGATGCCTGGTGTAAATATCAGGATGGAGGAGGAATCCTCCATCTGGGTAGCAGCCGATGGTTCGCTACATGCAGAAGGGATAGAAGAAAACCCCATTAATATTTACGGGAATCAAAACACCAGTGGTTATTGGAATGAGCTAACTTTCGATGATTCCAGCAGCAATTCCAACAGTCTGCGTTTTGTAAATATCTCTGATGGAGGAGGTGGCTTTCAATCGGGCATGGTGACACTGAAAGGGCTTTCCCGTGTGCAAATAAGCCATACCACACTTCAAAACTCCGAAAAGTATGGGTTGTATCTTTCCACAGAAGACCCTGCTCTCCCGGGGTTTGTCAGCAATACTATAAAAAATTGCAAAGAATTTCCGATAGGACTGAGGGCTACTCAAGTGCATTACCTGGATGATTCCAGTACTTTAACAGAAAATGGCGACAACAGCTATGTAGAGGTTGATGCAGGTAATGTGAAGGAAAATGTAACATGGAAAAATTTATCCGTTCCTTATCTTATTGTATCTAATTATTGTATAATTGAAAGCGATGTCATCGTTGAACCCGGTGTACGTTTTGAAATGGGGGCCGAATCAAAAATAAGTGTTCTGGCCGAGGGTTCGCTCAAAATGATTGGAAATACTGACCAGCGTATTACTGTAACCGGGAAGGTCAGTTCTCCCGGGTTTTATAATGGTATATATTTCGAAAATTCAAATAATCCACTGAATGAGTTTCAGTTTGTAGATGTTTCTTATGCCGGACCGGGGTATGGAGCAAATGTTTGGCTTTCAGGATCAACCAGAATTATTATTGGCAATAGTAGTTTTAATCATAGTGCAAATTTTGGTATTTATGCTTCCCGTGATGCTACCCTTGACAATTTGGGTAACAATTCTTTTGCAGGAAATGCTGCAGATGATATTTTTGTACAGGAATAAATAAAGTAATAGCCGGGATGTGGCCTGGCAATGATAAAAAAGCAAGTGTTTGACAACCTGTTCTCTGTATTTTTCAGCCGGTTGTCGAATACTTGCTTTTTTTTGAAAATGGATGAAGTTTGAAGGCTGATGCCTGCACGCAACATGGATCCAGGCATTGCCTTACATAAGTTGTTTTCAATCTCTCACAAATCCATCAGTGATAGCGAATAAATGAAGTTTTTCTTGTTTGCTCCTATTGCTCCTTCCAAAAAAAAATATCCGTAAATTCCGCTTTAGACTCACTTGAAGACATTTATGTTGGATGGCAGAGAAAGAATTTAAATATTTTTCACGCTATTAACAATTATTTGCTTATTTTAGCCCGGGATATATATGGTAGGCAAATCTTTTTTAGTTTTGCTTTGCGGGGAAGGAATTTAAAAACCAAAAAACCACACTTGTTATGCGAATCAGGATTACACTTTTCACAGGATGGATTGTCCTTATGTCTGTATTTGCCTATACTGCCCGGGGGCAGCGTGCGCCCATGCGGTTTGGCCGTGTTGAATCAGATGATGTAAAAATGACTCATTTTGAAGCTGACAGTACCGTCAAAGCTTTGATATTGGGTGATTATGGCGTTGTAGAATTCCGTTACGATGATAAAGACGGTTTTCAGTCGTATTTTACCCGGCATTTAAGGGTGAAAATATTTCATATGGATGCGGCTGATCTGGCTGATTTTAAGCTTCCCATATACAAGTCGGGAACAGACAGGGAACGTCTTACTCAATTGCGTGCGCGGGTGTACAATCTTGACGGCTCTCGTGTAAAGCGCACCCGTTTCAGCAGGGGAGATGTCTTTCAGGAAGAGGTCAATGAAAATATTACAAGAGTAAATTTCTCCCTTCCCGATGTGCGGGAGGGCACTGTGTTCGAATTAGAGTATACGATTGTTTCACCCTTTGTGTTTAGCTTGCCAGCGTGGTCTTTTCAAAGAGAGTATCCTGTCAGGTTCAGTGAAGTGAGGTTTCTGACCCCGGAATACTATACCTATAAGCCCCTGATGCAGGGATTTCTTCCTTTGTACGCAACGGACAGAAACAAGAGAAGACGGAAATTTACTGCCAAATGGGAAGAACATGGGGTTATGGGGAAAACAACAAAACACAGTAGTGACATAGAATATGATGAGAATATTGTAATTTACCGCATGGAAGATGTGCCGGCCCTGACTACAGAGCCACACATGAATTCTCCCATAAACTATGTATCCCGCATTGAACATGAATTGCTTTCATTTTTCTGGCCATATGGGAAAGGAAGGGATTTTAGCAGCAGTTGGGAGAAATTGAATCAAACCTTATTGCGTTCAGAATCATTTGGGCGGTTGTTGAATCGTTCAGGTTTTCTGAAGGATGAGTTAGATCAGCTTTCTCAAAACCATGCTGAACCTATGGAGCTTGTTATAGCTACTTTCCAGCGGGTACAGCAGCACATGCACTGGAACGAAAGAACTGGAATATATGCCCAGAGCGAAAATCTTCGTCGTGCCTGGTCTGATGGTGAAGGTAATGTGGCAGATATCAACCTTTTGCTGGTATTGTTGCTCAAGGAGCTCAATCTGGATGCAGAGCCGGTGATTCTCAGTACCCGAAACAATGGCATGATCAACCCTGCACAAATCATGCTCGATAAGTTTAATTATGTGGTGGCTTCTGTAAAGTTAGATGGCAAGTTGTTTTTGCTGGATGCCACCGAGAAAAACAATCCCTGGTTTTTGCTTCCTGAGCGCTGCCTCAACGGACAGGGGAGGGTTGTGTCTGAAGGGCGGAGCGATTGGGTTGAGCTGGTTCCCTACGAAGAGAATCACACTTTTACGCGTACATTGCTTAAAGTAAATCCCGATGGCTCAATGGCAGCAGAGGTGAAAAAGAACAAAACCAATTACCACCGGCTGAAACACCAGAAGCATTTTAGTGAGTTTAGCAGTACTGAAGCCTTTATGGATGATTATGAATCTTCAGCCCAGGGTTTTGAGTTAACCGACTATCAGATCGTGAACCTGAATGACTGGTCGAAACCCCTGGAAAGCACTTATCATTTTGAAATTCCTGCCCTTGACAATACCCCGAAAGAGGTGATTTATCTGCATCCCCTGCTCAATGACAGGTACGAAAGCAACCCCTTCCGGCTGGAAGAGAGGCAGTTTCCGGTGGATTTTATCTATCCGTTCAAACGGTCTTTTTATGTTGAGGTTGAAGTACCCGAAGGGTATGGGGTGGAAGAACTACCTGATAGCAAAAGATTTATCTTACCCGACCGCTCTGCTACTTACCAGGTAAGTTCTGTAGTAAATATGGATGGTAATATCATAGTAAGTGTATTGATGGATGTCCGCAAGCCACTCTTTCTTCCTGAAGAATATCCCGTGTTGCGTGAATTTTTTGCCAATGTGGTGGAAGAAGAGGCACGGACCATTATTCTGAAAAAGCAGTAGTACTGCTATTTGGATTTCTGATACATGCCACTGGTTGAATGGCTGATTTTATGAACCCAACAAAATTATTTTTCTCTATATGCTGAAACCTTCCGGATTACTAATGGTCATTTTTGTGCTATTCTCTGCCGGCTATTGCATGGCCGGAGATTATGCGGCATCATCAATCCCCGAAGCTTTGCTTAAGGGAGCCAATAGTGTATATCGGGTCAACAAGCTTGACGTGATAGTAGATGGCCCCGGCAGTTTTGTTCTTAAGCGGGAAATTGTGGTTACCATTCTCAATGAGAATGGGAAGGGCCCCGATATTCTTGGCATGCCTTACGATATGCACTCCAGGGTAAAATTTATTGCTGGTGAAATATACGATGCAAGAGGAAAGCAGATAAGGAAAATTAAAAAGCGAGACCTGGAAGATACCAGCAATTTTGCAAGCTATTCCCTTTATGAAGACAACCGGGTGATGTATTTTGTTCCTCCTGTTTCTGTTTATCCTTACACGGTGAAGTATGTATATGAGACCTCTTACTCCCGTGGTATGTTTCATGCGATGTCCTTCTTTCCTCACATGGGATATGAAAATGGGGTAGAGAAGGCACAAGTATATGTGGAATACCCTGAAGATATGGAAATTCTTTACCGTTTGGTCAATCTCGATGCAGCACCCGCGGAAGGAACAGGGCAGCGCAACCGCAAAAGTCTCACCTGGCAATTTGAGAATCTTCAACCTTTGGCTCAGGAGTATCTGTCACCGGGTTTCAGAGAGGTTGCCCCGGGAGTTCTGTTTTCCACCGACCGTTTTGAGTATGACAGCTATTCGGGCAATAACCATTCATGGCAGGAGTTTGGCCAGTGGATATGGCAGTTGAACAAAGGGCGTGATCAGCTTTCGCGCGACAGGGTTGCCTTTTTACAAGATCTGGTGAAAGACATGGATGACGACCGTGAAAAGACCAAAGCCATTTATGAATTTATGCAGGCACGAACCCGTTATGTAAATATTGCCCTGGGAATCGGAGGTTTTCAGCCTTTTGATGCCATTACAACCGACCGCATGGGTTATGGCGATTGCAAAGCATTGACCAACTATATGATGGCTATGCTTAAAGCCGTGGGTATCCCTTCCCTCTATACCCTGGTTTATGGTGGGGTAGGGGGATATAATTACGTAAGGGAGGATTTTCCCGTAAGCCAGTTCAATCATGCTATTTTGTGTGTTCCCCTTGAAAATGATACCGTGTGGCTTGAATGCACCGACACCTTCGCTCCTTTTGGTCATCTGGGAGATTTTACCGACGATCGTGCCGTGCTGTTAGTTACTGAAGACGGGGGCAGGTTAGCAAGAACTCCGGCCTATCACAGAGAGAAAAATATCATTGCTTCCAACGCATTACTAACGGTTGACAGAGAAGGGCATGGCCTGGCCAGTGTGAATTTTGCTATGGGCGGCGTTCATTTTCCTGACTATTCCTTTCTGGAGAGGTTGATTCCTGAAAGACAGAAGCAATGGCTTTTACAGAGGGTGTCGTTGCCCAATTACAATGTAAACAACTACTCCATAAACAATGATCTTGAAGATAGCCCCCGTACTTTGATTTCCCTGGAGGCTGAATTGCGCTCCATTGCGACGATGAGTGATGACCGGCTCATGTTGCCTTTGGATATCTTCAGTCTGGGTGGGTATTCTCCCCCACGCATCCGAAACCGGCAAGCACCTTTCGAATTGAAATTCCCCACTCTCTATTCTGATACCCTTGTTGTAACCATTCCCGACGGGTACAAACCTGAGTCTAACCTTACCAACTTCGATCTGGAATCAGATTTCGGTACCTACAAAACCAGCATGCTGGTGGAAGATAATACCCTGACTTACATCCGCCAGCTGGAAACCTTCCGGGGGATTTTTGACCCTGAGCAATACG
>JAABSE010000146.1 GCA_011390575.1 Sphingobacteriia bacterium | reverse complement strand
AGTGATAAATTACAAGAAAACCAATAATCATAGTAAAGGCCTGACTAAAAAACAGTACAGAGAATTGGTTAGCTTAACATTTAAACATCAATTGATATGAAATATAAATTGTTATTATTTAGCATTTTACTTTCACTTGCAACACTAAATTCATGTAAAGGACAAGATGAAAACGCATGGATTGAGGATATTAATTACCTTTCTGAGCATCTTCCTGAAAAGCAAAAAGATTTTTATAAATTGATTGATTCAGTTGATTTTAAGCAACAAATAGATTTATTAAAGAGCAAAACTGACTCTCTTGACGATATTGCAATAATCCTTGAATTGCAAAAGATTCTGGCTTCTCTAAAAGTTTCACATACAATGATTCCGATTCAATACGGAAATTATCTTAAGAACCTTCCTCTTAAAACTGAGTTATTTGATGACGGATTATATATCATTGGAATTGACATATCAAAAAAGAAATATCTCGCTAAAAGAATAGTAGCAATAAATAATGTTTCTGTTGAGGAAATATATAACAGGCTGGAGCCCTTAATTTCTTATGAGAATGAATACTGGATGAAAAAGCAAATACCTGAATTTGTGGTAAAACCGAAGGCACTTGAATATTTAAATGTAATTGACAAAGCTGATTTTGTTTCTTTTCAACTTGATAATGAAGAAACCTTTGAGTTACCAGTTCAACAGCCGAAATCAGCAATGACTTTTTATCCGGTATTTATGGAGTTGACTTGGTTGAAAAACCAGAAGAAGTTTTATTGGCATGACACAATATCTGATGATATATTATATATCCAATACAATAAGTGGCAGGAAGATAAAAATTATCCCTTTGAAAAATTTGTTTATGATATTGCCACAACAATTAATAATAGTCACATAAATACCATTTTGATAGATTTAAGATTAAATAGTGGAGGCAACTCGCAGATTATAAAACCCTTAATTCAGGAGCTAAAGAATTATACAGACAAGAAGTTTTATGCAGCAATTTCCAAAAGGACATTTTCTTCCGGACGATTTGCAGCAAGAGATTTGAAAGTTGAACTAGGAGCAGAATTGATTGGAGAACCGACTGGTGGGAGTCCAAATTCGTATGGTGAGAGTAAGCGTTTAATTTTGCCCCATTCAGAAATCCCGGTTATTTATTGCCTGAAATACTTTTCGTTAATGGATACTGATAAAAATTATTTTGAGCCAGATATAAAAATTGCATATAACGCAAAAGACCTGCTCGAAGGAAGGGATCTGGTTCTTGATTACATTAAAGAATTATAAACGATCCTTAAGGTTTAGGTTATCGATTAAAAATGGAAGAATTTTATTAGCCGGAGGATTGTGCTTGTAGTAGCTACAAAAATATGAGGCTGTTTCGGATTATGAGGCAGTCTCTTTTTTTAGCTAGAGCATGACTTGTAGTCATATCCTCACCCGCTATGATGTCAGCAGATGGCTACAGTTTATGTTTTGACTTAGTGTTTTGTGTCAGCTACGAATAGCAACATAAAATCGTTGAACAGATTCTTTTTATTGTTTTCTTATCCATTGATATACAGTACTGTGAAATTTAAGATTAATTAGCAGCGGCTACGCATAGTGTTTACTTACCTTTGAACCCAATTGAGGCTAATTCATGCCTGAGGAAAACATGGGAATTTGTAATCCGACATGCAATAAGTTTGTTATGAAGATGCAAATTAAGTAATTCCATACTTTTTTGTTTATATGCCATTGCTCATTTTTCTCGCTGAACAATTGATAAGGTTTTAAGTTTGTTTAAATAATTTAAAAAAAAGATGAACAACAAGAACAAAGTATATTTTTATTTACTATTGGTGCTTATCGTGGCACTGATTGTTTTCTTTCCCAAAATAAAGCCTTTGCTTTGGAATGGAGATAGCGAAGGACCGGAAGTTTTACCTTCAGGTCCCAGGGCTTTGAACGTAAATGCACTGGTGATAAAACCTGAGCGACTGGTTGAGCAAATCAACAGTTCTGGAACGCTGATTCCTGAAGAAGAGGTAGATTTAGCATTTGAGACTTCAGGGAAACTGGTGAATTTTAATTTTGTTGAAGGAACCCGTGTGAATAGAGGACAATTGCTGGCCAAAATCAACGATCGGCCTTTGCAGGCCCAACTACTCAAACTGCAGGCACAAAAAAAACTTGCTGAAGAGCGTGAGTTTCGCCAGCGCACCCTATTGTCGCGCGATGCCATCAGCCAGGAGAGCTATGACCAGATAGCTACAGAAATTCAAACCATCGAAGCCGATATCATGTTGGTGGAAGCGCGCATTGCTGAGACCGAATTGCGTGCCCCTTTTGATGGGGTTATCGGACTTCGCTATGTAAGTGAGGGAGCTTTTGTTAATGTGAGTACGCAAATTGCCAGGCTTATCCAGATAAATCCTTTAAAGATAGAGTTTTCCGTCCCTGAACGGTATTCCGGCGAAATAAACCCCGGCTTTCCCATTCGTTTTTCCCTGGAAGGATTTCCTGAACCTTTTGAAGCCATTGTTTATGCAGTAGATCCCAAAGTCAATATCCGAACAAGAAATATAGTGGTAAGGGCTCGTTACGACAATCCGGATCCCCGCGTTAAACCTGGGCGTTTTGTATCTATAGAACTGGAACTTTCTGAAGTCAATGATGCTCTTTCAATTCCTTCAGAGGCCCTGATACCAGAGATGGATGGTGACAAAGTGTTTGTTTACCGCTCAGGACAGGCAGAATCAGTGGAAGTTCAGACAGGTCTTCGCACAGAAGACCAGATACAGATTACATCCGGGCTTCAGCCCGGTGATACCCTTGTTACTACAGGTATTCTACAGCTTCGCCATGGAATGCCGCTTACCATTGATAATCTTTTGTAATAAAATCCCGGAATATGAGTTTATCATCCATAAGTATACAACGCCCGGTTTTATCCACCGTAATTACCATTATCATCCTGTTGTTTGGCGTGATAGGTATGACATTTCTGGGCATCAGGGAGTTTCCCAGTGTGGATCCTCCTATAATTTCAGTACGTACTTCTTACCCCGGGGCCAATTCGGATGTAATTGATGCCCAGATTACTGAACCTCTTGAGCAGGCTATCAACGCGGTACCCGGCATCCGTTCCATTACCAGTGTGAGCCGGCAGGGGGGAAGCAACATTACCGTAGAGTTTGAATTGAGTGTGGATATGGAAACCGCAGCCAACGACGTACGCGACAAGGTTGCCCAGGCGCAGCGTCGTTTGCCGCGCGATGTGGATCCCCCGGTAGTATCCAAGGCTGACGCCGATGCCAGCCCTATCATGTTTATTAACATTCAGAGCGACAGGCGCTCGCTGATGGAACTTTCAGAAATTGCCGAACTAACTTTCCAGGAAAGACTTCAAACCATCGATGGGGTATCTTCAGTGGCAATCTGGGGCCAGCGGCGCTGGGCCATGCGATTGTGGATGGATCCAGCCAAACTGGCAGGGTATAACCTTACTCCCCTGGACGTGCAAACCGCTCTTTCCAGAGAAAATGTGGAGCTTCCTTCAGGTAGTATTGAAGGGGCCACAACAGAATTGACCATCAGAACCCTGGGGTTGCTTACCACTCCCGATGAATTCAACAATCTCATCATCCACCAGGAGGGAGATCAGGTAATCCGGTTTAAAGACATCGGATATGCAGAGTTGGGTACCGAAAACTTGCGCAGTATTCTCATGCGCGACCGCATCCCTATGCTGGGAGTTGCTATTATTCCGCAACCCGGTTCCAATCATATTGAGATTGCCGATGAGGTTTACAGCCGCCTTGAATTTATTCAGCGTGACTTACCTGATGATGTTTTTTACCAGGTGGGTTTTGATAACACCTCCTACATCCGTTCCTCTATTTCCGAGGTGCGCAACACGATATTTATTGCCTTCGCATTGGTGGCCATCATTATTTTCGCTTTTCTGCGCGACTGGCGCACCACACTTATTCCCATCATTGTTATTCCTGTTTCTTTGATTGGTTCTTTCTTTATCATGTACCTGGCAGGTTTTACCATCAATGTGCTGACGCTTCTGGCAGTAGTACTGGCCATTGGTCTGGTGGTGGATGATGCCATTGTAATGATGGAAAACATTTACGTGAAAATAGAAAAGGGGATGACCCCCAAACAGGCGGGACTGGAAGGAGCACAAGAGATATTTTTTGCTATTATCGCCACCACGATTACCCTGGTTGCCGTGTTTATCCCGATTGTATTTCTTGAAGGGCAAACAGGACGGCTGTTTCGCGAGTTCAGTATTGTAATCGCAGGAGCGGTGGCCATCAGTTCTTTCGTGGCACTGACTTTCACCCCGATGCTTTCTACCAAAATTCTCAAACAGCGTTCAAAAAGAGGAGCAATGTACATGAGAACAGAGGTCTTTTTCCAAAAGCTCAACGGGATGTACAAGAATTCTCTGGACAATTTTCTTTCACGTAGGTGGCTGAGTATTGTTGTATTGTTAAGTGCAGTGGTTTTAATTATCGTACTCTATATCAATATACCTAAAGAAATGGCACCCATGGAGGATCGCTCACAAATTACCATCAGTGCGCAAACTCCCGAAGGGGCCACTTTTGAATTTACCCGGGATTATGTGTTTGAGGTGGCGGAGATGGTGATGGACAATGTACCGGAAGTGGAAGGCGTAATATATATGGTATTTGGCTCATGGGCTAATATCCGGGTAATTCTGGTTCCCCCATCGGAGCGGGACCGGAGTCAGCAGGAAATTGCCGACGATCTCTCGGCCCGGGTGCGCACCATGACACAGGCCCGTGCCTTTGTGATACAGCAGTCAACTTTTGGAGGCCGCCGTTCTGGAATGCCGGTGCAATACGTACTACAGGCGCAAAACATTGAAAGATTGCGGGAAGTGTTACCGGAGTTTATGGAAAAGGTGGATAACAGCCCGGTGTTGCAGATGTCGAATGTAAACCTGCGTTTCACCAAGCCTGAACTCCAGGTCAATATCAACCGGGACAAAGCCAACCTTATGGGGGTTTCTACCCAGAACATCGGCCGCACTATGCAGCTTGCCTTGTCGGGCCAGCGTTTTGGATACTTCTTTATGCACGGAAAGCAATACCAGATCCTGGGTGAGCTGGCCCGGGAAAACCGCAATACGCCCCTGGATTTAAAGTCCCTTTATGTACGCAACAATGGGGGCGATATGATACAGCTTGACAACCTTGTGTCTTTGCAGGAAGAAACCGCTCCGCCTCAATTGTATCGATACAACCGATTTGTTTCGGCCACGGTTTCATCGGGATTAGCGCCCGGTTATACCATAGGTGACGGGATAGAAGAAATGAACCGGATTACGGATGAGGTGCTTGATGAGACCTTCCGTACAGCTTTGGCAGGTGATTCGCGTGATTTCCAGGAGAGTGCATCCAGTTTGATGTATGCATTCCTGCTGGCTTTGATACTGATTTTCCTGGTATTGTCAGCCCAGTTTGAAAGTTTCCGCGATCCGCTGATCGTGATGATGACTGTGCCACTGGCCCTTACCGGTGCCTTGTTCTTTATGTGGTATTTTGATATTACCATGAATATTTTCAGCCAGATTGGTATTATTATGTTGATTGGTCTGGTATCCAAAAACGGTATTCTGATGGTAGAGTTTGCCAACCAGCGCAAACAACAAGGCATGGAGAAGATGGAAGCTATCAAGTATGCTGCCGCGGCACGTTTCAGGCCTATTCTCATGACCAGTCTTTCTACCATTCTGGGGGTGCTTCCGCTTACCCTGGGGATGGGTGAAGGAGCCCAAAGTCGCGTTGCTATGGGTGTTGCCGTGATTGGGGGGTTGATTATTTCTACTTTCCTTACCTTGTATATTGTACCCGCTGTTTATTCATATGTTTCAAGTGCTAAAAAGACTGTTGAAGATGAAGAAATTAGTCCTTCTATTGCTTAGTGTATTATTTTTTATTGCCGGGAACACTGCTGTAAAGGGACAGCAGCAGCTCAGCCTGGAAGAATGTATTGAGATAGCCCTCGAACAAAATTATTCGTTACGTATCGTTCGAAATCAGGAACAGGTGGCTGCTAATAATTTTTCACGTGGCAATGCAGGATTGCTTCCTTCACTTGATTTGCGGACCTCTTTCGGTGGCAACTTTAACAGTACCAATCAGCATTTG
>JAABSE010000145.1 GCA_011390575.1 Sphingobacteriia bacterium | reverse complement strand
TTTTATTCTTGTTATTGTAATACACCATTTCGGCCATTAAACCGTTTAAAGGTCCTTTTATTACCTGCACAGTGCTTCCTTTAGGAATATTTTCTTCCAGTGGATCCGTCTGTACATCAGTAGAAAGGATCCACTTTATGTTGTCAATTTCCTTTTCCGGAATTTCAACAGCAATTCCTTCAAAACTGACAAATCGCACTGCCCCCGGGGTGTTTAGCACCTCAGAAAAGGTAGATTCATCAGTTTTGACAAATATATATGAACTGAACAAGGGAACTTCTACCCATTTGCGGCGGTCAGTCCATTGTCGCATGGTTTTTACCAGTGGGAGGTAACTGGTGATATTTTTATCTTTTAAAAGCTTGTCAATCTTCTTTTCATATCTGGGTCGCGTATATAGTGCTAACCATTTTTTCTTCTGCATAAATCTTGTATGGTTTTCAAATATACAATTAATATTATAGATATAAAACGTTTTTTTTATAACCGAACAATATAATATGTTGATTGATATTGTTTCTGGTCTGTATTTCCCTTTGCAAAGATATTGTTTTGCCCAGTAAACTCAACTAAAAATTTGTACTTTTGTGGGCTGATTTTCAGATGTTATCTCTTACGATGCCAATGAAGGAATAAAATTGTGCTAAAAACCATGAGGCAGAAAGGGAAAAATCCTCATAGTCAAACACTTCGTAAACTATCCATATATAATGAAAAGTCCTGTACAATTCGGATTAATCGGTGCAGCCGGATATATTGCCCCGCGCCACATGAAAGCCATTAAAGAGACCCAGAATAATCTTCTTGCCGCTCTCGATCCTTTTGATAGTGTGGGGATTATTGACAGTTACTTTCCGGAAGCAGATTTTTTTACCGAACCGGAAAGATTTGACAGACATATGGATAAGCTGCGCAAAAACGGCCAGTATGCCATGGATTATGTAAGTATTTGCTCGCCCAATTACCTGCACGATTCGCACATTCGTCTTTCGTTGCGCAACCAGGCACATGCCATCTGCGAGAAACCTCTGGTGCTCAACCCCTGGAATGTAGATGCCCTGGCCG
This sequence comes from Sphingobacteriia bacterium, assembly GCA_011390575.1. GTDB lineage: Bacteria > Bacteroidota > Bacteroidia > Bacteroidales > UBA7960 > SKVR01. The sequence goes on along the minus strand of JAABSE010000145.1, from coordinate 5,135 downwards.
AAATTGAGAAAGAAACCGGAAAAAAGATCTTTAATATATTGCAGCTCAGGCATCATCCTGCCGTTATCAGCTTAAAAGAGCGCATCGATAAAGGTCCCGCCGATAAAATTTACGATATTGACCTCTCCTATATTACCTCCAGGGGATCATGGTATTTTTACTCCTGGAAAGGCAACAATGAAAAATCCGGAGGTGTAGGCACCAACATTGGTATTCATTTTTTCGACATGCTCACATGGATTTTTGGTTCGGTGAAAGAGAACATCGTACATCTAAGTCAGCGGGATAAGGCTGCCGGCTTTTTACTGCTGGAAAAAGCACGGGTAAGATGGTTTCTCAGTGTAAACAGCAGCGATCTGCCTGCCGGTGTGAAAGCCAAAGGACAACCCACTTATCGCTCTCTGACCCTGAATGGTGAAGAGTTTGAATTCAGCGGTGGTTTTACCGATTTGCACACCCAAAGTTATAAGCATATTCTTGATGGGGATGGATTTGGATTGAATACTGTAAGACCCAGTATTTCTATAGCTTATGACATCAGAAACGCCAATCCGGTGGGACTCAAAGGAGATTATCACCCGCTGGCCCGACGCTAAAGAATCTCTGGTAATATAGATGCGGCAACTATGCCATTCCCAGTCCGGCTTCTATTTCTTTGCGCCGGGCTTCAAGCCATTGGGGCAGTTTTAAATTTTCTCCCAGCTCTTCCTGTTTTTCATCAATTAAAAAGCCGGGTTCTGCAGTGGCAATTTCCATGAGTACTCCTCCCGGTTCACGAAAATAAATGGACTTGAAATACTGGCGATCCATCACCGTTGATGGGTGAAAACCTGCCCGGTAAAGGTGCGTTCTGATTTTTTCCTGGCTGGCTTCATCAGGGGTTTGAAAAGCAAGGTGATGCACAGTACCTGTTCCGGGCAAATGATTGGGCATTGAAGGCCTTGAAATCAAATCGATATAATACCCGGGTTGGTTCATCTCCGAATACATCCTGTGGCGGTCGTCCCCGCTTTTCAGCAAAATATGGTTCATGTGTCGGGTAAGAAATTCCAGGGTGGGCTCCGCAGAGGCATAGCTCAGGGTAAGGGAATACAAACCTTTGATTCCGTGCTGGGCAGGTATGCCCGCAGTGGAACAACCCGGGCGCGGATCAATGGCATTGGCAATGAGCTCAATCTGTATGCCATCAAAATCATCAAAATAAATGTATTCTTCATCAAACCGGGTAAAGGGTCCGCGAAAATCAACCTGGTGCGTTTTCAACCTTTGGGTCCAGAAATCTATAGAATCAGCTCCGATGGAAAACATAGTGGAGGTAACTGAGCTGTTTCCGGCCTTGCCCCTTGTAATACCTGAAAATGGAAAAAAAGTGGTAACACTTCCGGGATTACCGATTCTATCGCCATAATATAGGTGAAGTGTATCAGGACTGTCGTAATTAACTGTCTTTTTCACAAATTGCAGTCCAAGAATTTCAGTGTAAAAGCGAATATTATTTTTCGCACTGCCCGAAAAGGAAGTAACATGATGCAATCCTTTGATAAGCCCCTTTACCATAGTTTAAAATGCTTTTAAGTTATTACCGTTTGATAAACAAGCATTTGACCCTATTGTTCAAAATATTTAACTTCCTGTAATTCCTTTAAACCGAGCGGAAATGAAAGGCAGGCTAAATCCATAAGGAAGCGATTTTGCCAGGGAAATAAGTATAAGCGGGAAAAATGCTCCGTGGAAGGCCTGTGGTACAAAGGGCCATAATACCAACAGCAAAAAAGATAACACAGAAACAAAACGGAAGTACCATTTTACAGCAGGGCGCACCGATTGGTAATTGGCCAGCCAGATATAATACAGGTGGGTGGGTAGGGCCCATAGAATATTGAGATTGGCTTTGGTGGTGATGTGATCAGAGAAAAACCAGAGAAATATAATAACAAGACCGGTAATTCCCAGTAGCGAAAAGAATACTTTGTCAAAGAGAAGAGACCATTTGGCTTTGTAAAGACTTGCCATTGCCAGTAATGCAAGTAACCACATCACTATATGAGGTGTAATTTTTGATGCAGGAGAGAGTTCTACCGTTTTTGGGATAATAATCCTGTGTTCTGCAATGAGGGGATCTCCGCTGGGATGGCTGGCCAGGGCAAAGGCAATAAGCATTTCATCGGGCAGGTACATATAATCCCATGCGGAGGCAACCTTGTCAGCAGGCAGGCCCAGAGCAAGGTCAATACCGAAGGCACTCCAGGGCATGGTAACCAGAAAGGGCTGCAACATATCGCGGAAGGTTCGCGAGGGTTTCAGCTCAGGTTCATAGTCAAATTCATAGTCAAGCATAGAGCGTATGATGGAAACAGATTCTTCAGTTATTTCATTTTCCTCCGCCCACACAGGTTGGAGGATATAATCCACAAGGTCACGTATACGGGTGGCGCAATTGTCATAGAAAAAGTCGTAATGATAATATGCATTCTCAGGCAATTGATTGACCATAAGAAAATCAAATATCTTTTGTTTTTCCTCCTGATTGAGGTTGAACACCTGCTCATAGATTGCTCTTCCTTCATACCTGTATTCCGGGACAAAATACTCCATGGGAGCTACCGAAAGCTTATACAATAATTTCCCCCGCGTAAACTGCAGGTAAAAGTTGGGCGTATCAAAATCAAATGTTCCGTAATTAAAAACAAGGTCAATATCATTTTCCCTGTCTATTACCCGCAAGGCACTATGCCCGAAAACAGAATACAATTCATCCCCCGGACTGGCAGTAAGCAAGGTTATTTCTGCCTGTTCAGAGAGGGTCACAGCTTTGCTTTGTTGAAAGCTGAACCATAAAAAAGCAAACAGGGCAATTGATTTGAGCAGGGAATTATTCATGAGAACGGTCTTTTGTTTGGAAGAAATATTACAAATCTGTTGGAGTGTAAAAAGCAATGCAAAATTAAACAATTGATAGTATAATAGTTATCTGCCTGATTAAATATGTGTTAAAAGTGATTGCAGATGGGTAAGAAATATTTACAATTTGTTGAAAAACAAAAGGAAATAATTTCTAACTTTGCAGCCTGAAAATTTGAACCGTTTTGTCAATATGTTTATAAAAAATTTATCAACAATTAGTTGTTAATAAATTTGCCCGAATTAAAAATTAGTTTTAGCTTTGCACCCCCCTAAAGGAAGGGGAATTTTGTGCTATAAAAAAATCAAATACAGCAAATTAAGCAAATAATGGATACATTAAGCTATAAAACAGTTTCTGCCAACAAGGATACAGTTACCAAAGACTGGATAATTGTTGATGCAGAAAACCAGATTTTGGGCCGTCTAGCCAGTAAGGTAGCCAAAATCGTACGCGGAAAGCATAAAGTAAATTATACTCCCCATGTAGATTGCGGAGATAATGTAATTATTATCAATGCTGAGAAGATAGAGCTCAGCGGCAACAAGTGGGATCAGAAGGAATACGTTCGTCATACCGGATACCCCGGAGGGCAGCGTTTTACCAGCGTCAGGCAAATGCTTGCCAAAAGGCCTACTGAAATAGTGCGTAAAGCCGTTAAAGGTATGCTTCCCAAAACCAAACTGGGTGATGCCCTTTTGCGTAATGTCTTTATATATGCAGGTTCTGAGCACCCACATCAGGCTCAACAACCTCAATCAATCAACCTTAACACAATCAAGTAAGCATGGAAGTTATTAACACTATAGGAAGAAGAAAGACGGCTGTTGCCAGAATTTATCTTAAACCCGGCAGTGGTCAGGTTACCGTAAACAAAAAAGACGTAAAAGATTATTTTACTACTTCTATTCTGCAATACGTCGTTAATCAGCCATTCCAAATCACCGGAAATGAAGGCAAATACGACCTTAAAGTTAATCTTGATGGTGGTGGTATTTCAGGCCAGGCTGAAGCACTCAGGCTTGCTATCTCCAGGGCTTTGGTTGAAATCAATGCCGAATGGCGCCCGGCTCTTAAGGCAAAAGGCCTTATGCGTCGTGACCCCCGAATGGTAGAACGGAAAAAACCCGGCCAGAAGAAAGCCAGGAAGAAATTCCAATTCAGCAAACGTTAATTTCATTTTTGGAAAATTATTTTTAACATGGCAAGAACCAATTATAACGAACTATTAGAAGCTGGAGTACACTTCGGACACCTTAAGCGGAAGTGGAACCCCAATATGGCCCCTTATATTTTTATGGAAAGAAATGGTATTCACATCATCGATTTGAATAAAACCATTGCCAAAATTGACGAGGCCGCATTAGCAATGAAACAAATTGCCAAATCTGGCAAGAAAATCCTTTTTGTTGCAACCAAAAAACAAGCTAAAGACGTAGTAGCAGAACAAATCAAGAAAATCAATATGCCCTACGTTACCGAAAGATGGCCCGGTGGAATGCTCACCAATTTTGCTACCATCAGAAAAGCGGTAAAGAAAATGGCGGCGATTGATAAAATGGGAACCGACGGGACTTTCGACAATATCTCTAAAAAAGAAAGATTGCAAATTACCCGTGAAAAAGCCAAACTGGAGAAACAATTTGGCTCTATCGTTGACCTTTCAAGATTGCCCGCAGCTATCTTCATTGTTGATATCATGAAAGAGCACATTGCTGTTTCTGAAGCACAAAAACTCAATATTCCTACATTTGCTATCGTGGATACCAATTCCAACCCCAATGAGGTGGATTTTCCCATCCCTGCAAATGACGATGCATCCAAGTCTATTTCTGTGATTGTAAAAACAATGGTAGAAGCGATTCAGGAAGGTCTTACGGAAAGAAAACTTGAAAAAGACAAAGCCGTTGAAGAGGAAGAAGAAAGAGAATTGGAAGCTGAAGCAGAAAAAGCGCTTAAAGCCCAGTCGCTGCAAGAGGTAGAAGACCTTGATGAGGATGAAAAAGAAGCGGCCAAAAAAGCAAGAAAACTTAAGGCCAAAGAAGAAGAGGAAGAAGATGATTCCATGAAGAAATCTTCTAAAGCCCCCAGAGGTGCTGCTTCTAAAAGACCCAGAAAGTAATCAGATATTAATTCTAATAAAAGTATAAAATGGCGAATATTACTGCTGCACAAGTAAATGAACTGCGCAAGCAAACCGGTGCCGGAATGATGGACTGCAAAAAAGCACTGG
>JAABSE010000144.1 GCA_011390575.1 Sphingobacteriia bacterium | reverse complement strand
GCAAAAGTTCCATTGCCGTCAATGATTTGCGTTCCGGCATCCAGCTTACCTCCGGTTTCAACCCGAAAAATGGCTTCTATTTCTTCTTCCGCTACTTCAATGGCTACTCCATCACCAAGAATAAGATGTGCACCATCCGCCACCGTCAGATAGTTGAAGGTGGTATGGCCGGTTAGGTTCTGCGGTTCGCCACCATTGAAGGTTACCAGGCGGTTGTTGGGGGTGAAGGTTCCCGTCCGGGTCCAGTCACCTCCTACCTGCATATCACTGCCGATAATTGTGGGTGAAAGGGAAAGGGTGCCATCAAGAATTACATCGCCCAAAACAATAAAATCAAAGGTATGCCCATCATCAACGATGACAGATGAACCTAGATCTATAGTCAGGTCGCCCTGAACAACCAGGTCTGCACCAATATCATCGATATTTAAATTCAATGCTGTCCCATTAGTAATTTGCACGTTCCAGGGGGAATTCCATTCGGTAACCCTTTCATAGTTGGCTCCCGAGGCATAGCGAAGAGTAGACGTGGGTAATAATTCAGGAGCATTCAAAACATTGCCTCCCTGCAATTCCAGGATTCCTTCTACTTTGGTGGCATCAAAATCAAGGGAAACATTGATCCCATCCACGGTGATGTTGTTGAATTCAGTGGCTATAGTACCCCCTGTAGAGGAAGTTCCTTTCATTACAACAGTACCATTTGCGGCATTAAAGGTGCCGTTGTTGATAAAGCTGCCGTCGGGCCCGATGGTAAGCACCTGATCATCAAGCACGTTAAGTGTACCGCCGCTCTCAATAGTAAGGGAATTGACCTGGGCGTTGGTATTGAGGGTGACGGTGTGACCGCTTTTTATGAACACATGCTCTCCGATTACGGGAACTCCATCATCCCATGTACCCACCTCGTCCCAGCCACCGTTACCAACAGAATTTTTTCCGAAGCGGAGAACACCGGAGACATTATTAATTCCATCCCATTCTCCGCCATCATAGCCACCGTAATAGAATTCGCTGTCCCTGTATTGATAGCGAAAAGCGTAATAATAAGTACCGGAAGCAAGAACCTCATCAGCAGCATTGTGCATATATTCATGATTGCTCCCTTCCCCAGTATTGAAGTCTGCCTCTATCCAAACTCCATCATCCCAACCAGAAGGATCTGTATTACTGGTGTGGTAGCCAACCCATGCTTTTAAATATTCAGACTCATCCTCCAAAACATCAGTAACCCCCTCAATATACACCTGACCATAGACATCGAAGTCTCCTCCGGGCATAAGCGTTCCTCCCTCGGGAAACTGAACATTCCCAAAAGTAATATCGGTATCGGCCTGGGTGAAGGTGGCGGTAAAGGGACCGTCATCCAAGTTACCTGGCACCCCGCTCCCAGAAACGGTAAAATAAATTTTGAAATTGTAGGTTCCCGGTGCAAGCTCGGGTGTAATCCTGATTTCATCGCCAAATGCAGCCCAGGTTTGGTTGCCGCCACCATCGTCCGAAGACCAACTAATAGTCCTTATTGTATAAACAGCCGGCTCATCATCACTCTGCAACCATACTTTGTACTGAAGCTGTGCACCAGTGACATTACCTCCAGCACCCTCATTCTTCCATGTTTTGATTGAAGCACCCTTTATGATGAGCTGATTAATGGTACCAAAGTTTTTGCCGTTAAAGCTGTTGCCTTGCTCCGAAATATCATCTCCGGCAGTATTGTACCAGTAGGTTATTGTTGGCAGGTTTTCGCCCCCATCATCGCGCATGCCAAAATTAGCTTGAGCCAACAAGAATTCTGGTCTCACCAACATCCCCATAAAAAGAAGAATGCTTATAAGCAAACTAAAACGAAATGTAGAAATATCCGGTAAGCGTATCCTTTTTCCCATAACCATCCATTTTTACTTATGAATCAAAAAGTGCTGGGATATGCCGGAAAACTGCAGAAATAAAAGGGAATATCCGGCTTAACACAGCGAATTTGTAAAAGTCAGGCAAGTCACAACAGGCAAACCCTGCGGCTATGCCACTGAAGGGGAGGAAATTGATGTCACATGCAAATCAATTGCAATTTATGACAATCAGAATGGTTGTCGGATACATCATCTAAAATTAGCGAAATGTACAGAAAAAAACAACTGTTTTATGAAATTGTTTGTGGCAGGAAGGCACAAAAGAAACGGCTTATTGAAGGGTAATCGTATATCCTATTTTCTCTTGAATATCCGTTCGCGGATACCAATCCCTTTGGGCTGTATAGGGATGCCAAAATACCCTTCTTTTACGGTCTTCACCTCTTCGATGGTGTAAAAGGCATGGGGGTTGTACTGGTTGATAGCATTGATTACCCTTTGCATATTTTTCCGTTTGATGATGGTAAAAAGGATTTTTACCTGGGTACCCATTGCGCCCAGTGCATCAATTTGGGTTACCCCAAACCCCTGCTCTTTCAGATGGAAAATCAATGCTGAAGTATCCTTTTTGGGAACTATCCGAATGAGTACTGTACCCAGGGAAAGCCGTTCCTCTATGAGTATTCCGATGTAGTTGCCCATGGCAAAGCCTGCGCCATAGGCAATGTAGGACATGGGGTTGCCAAGATGCTTCATTACCTGGGCTACTGCCAGCAGCCAGATGATGACCTCAAAAAAGCCAAAAAAGGGAGCTATATTTTTCATTCCTTTGGAAACAAAAATCACCCTCAGGGTACCAATACTCTGGTCAAGGATACGGGAGAAAAAAATCAACAAAGGGAGGATAACCCATGACCACCACCAGGTGTCCATCAATGCTTCCATCGCAGGAAAAGTTTAATTTATCAATAGAAAAAAGACTGAGTAAAATTAGGGTAAATAACCATGTCATGCGCAACAAAACAAGGTAAAATATTATTCAGAGATGTATTCCTGCCTGAGGGTGTAATTTCGTGAAGGTCCGCGGCCGGCGCCATGAATAAAGACATCTGAACTTAACAACATCTGATTTTCATCGTAGGTGCGCTCTACACGGCTTACCAGTTCACCATTGCGGTCAAACTCTTCCTGGCTAACAATGTTTCCTGCTTCGTCATAGGTGAAGTTAATCGTGTTCTTTTTGGTGTGGGTTTCTTCCACCGCCTGAATCAACTGTCCTTTTTCGTTTTCTTTCATCACCGTTTTCTCCACCAGCTGTCCTGCATCGTTGTAAAGGAACGTTTCCTTGCGGTTGCCGGATGGGAAATAGGCTATCTCCTTGCGATTGGATACTCCTTCTGAACCATCGTATTCATAAACTTCAACAGGGTTGCCCTTTTCATCGTATTCCATTTTTCTTTCAGAGAGGATTTCTCCGTTCTCATCACGAAGGGTATAGTGAGCTAAAAAACCATTGACATAGGCGAATTCTTCCACACTTTCGGTATCTCCATCGGGGTCTATGGTAACTTTTTTACTCACCAGCCCCTCATCATTATAACTAAAAGTAACGGTATCAAAGGAACCATCCATATAATGGCGCATTTCTTTTGCAATACGCCCCTTTTCGTCGGGCTCATAGGTTTTATGTTCGGCCACAAAACCATCATCTTCTTTCATGAGCTCTTCACGCAAAAACCCGTCGTTGTCATAGCCAAAAACGTACTCCTGAGTAATATTCTCCTCTGCATCGTAATGAATTTCTGACACCACCTTCCCCTTATCATTGAAAACAGTTCTGGAAAACAGGTACTCATGTTCATCCAGTTGGTTTTCGGCAGCAGATTTCAACAATATTTCTTTCTTATATACCAGTGTTTCTTTAACACGCGGACTCGACATAGAACTTAATTTTTAGATTCTTAAACTCAAATTTCTCGTAATACGCGGCAATCAACGCTTTCAACAAACTGAAAATCAACGCGGGTATTTCTCATTTTTTACGATAGGGCAAAGATACATATTCTGAAAATAATTCTAAATTTACCGCGCCAATTCAAAAAATTTTCATTTAATTATAACTAAACACTAACCTTCCATGTTGAAAAAAAGCACTTTTTATGGACTATTATCAATTGCACTGTTGCTTATGACACAATGCACACAGGATCGCCCCCTGGAATATCCTGAAACCAGGATGGACGAAATTACCGATAACTATTTTGGGACAGAGGTTTCTGACCCTTACCGCTGGCTGGAAGATGACAATTCCGCAGAAACCAAGGCCTGGGTTGCCGCCCAGAATGAAGTAACTTTTGGTTATCTGGAACAGATTCCTTTTCGGGATGATATCAACGAACGTCTTACTGGTTTATGGAACTACGAGCGTTATGGCACGCCATGGACAAAGGGCGATTATTACTTCTATTTCAAAAACGATGGCATGCAAAACCAGAGTGTCTTGTATGTAAGAGAAGGGCTTGACGGTGAATCGCGTGTTTTGCTGGATCCCAATGCAATGTCGGAAGAAGGCATCATATCGCTGGGAAGCATGGGCGTTTCGAAAGACTCACGCTATCTGGCCTACAGCATCTCCAAAGGTGGCTCTGACTGGAATGAGATTTTCGTTATTGAAATTGCCACCGGTGAAATCCTGGATGACCACATCGAGTGGGTGAAATTCAGCGGCATATCATGGGAAGGTGATGGTTTTTACTACAGCCGCTATGATGAACCTGCCACCGGAGAGGAGCTCTCTGCTTCCAATGAATATCAGAAAGTATACTACCACCAACTGGGCACATCGCAGGAGGAAGATATACTGGTACACTGGAACCCCGACTTCCCGCGCAGAAACTACGGTGCAGGAACTACCGATGATGAGCGTTTTGTTATTCTGAGCGAGTCGCAAAGCACCCGCGGAAACGCGCTGTATATAAAAGACAACCAGAAACCAGGAACCGGATTTGTAAATGTTATTGACGGATTTGAATACAACAACCGTGTTATTGACAACATCAATGGCAATCTGCTGGTAATGACCAACCATTCAGCGCCCATGAACAGGGTGGTTTTGATTGATCCCAACCAGCCGGCTCCTTCCAACTGGAAAGAAATCATTCCGGAAACCGAGCATGTTCTCAGAAACGTTTCTTTGATAGGAGGGAAAATCATCGCGACTTATCTGCAGGATGCACACAGCAAAGCCTATATCCATGCTATGGACGGCACCATGGAAGCAGAGATTGAACTGCCGGCACTGGGCTCGCTGGGAGGTTTCAGCGGTAACAAGGACGACAATGTTGCCTTCTTTTCCTTCTCCTCTTTCAACTTCCCGGGTACCATATTCAAGTTTGACATCAACACCAATACATATGAAGAATACTTTGCTCCTGACCTGGACTTCACACCCTCAGACTATGAAATAAAGCAGGTTTTCTACACCAGCAAGGATGGCACTCAGGTACCCATGTTTATCGTACATAAGAAGGGGATTGAACTCAATGGTCAAAATCCCACTTTGCTATACGGCTATGGAGGTTTCAATTCAAGTCTTACCCCCGGCTTTAGTCTTTCAAGGCTTATTTTGCTGGAAAATGGTGGTGTTTACGTAATGGCCAATCTGCGCGGAGGTGGCGAATACGGCAAAGCCTGGCACGATGCAGGCCGTCAGCTCAACCGTCAAAACGTGTTTGACGATTTTATTGCTGCTGCTGAGCACCTGATTGAGGAAGGCTACACTTCACCTGAAAAACTGGCCATACAGGGTGGTTCCAACGGCGGACTTCTGGTGGGTGCTGCCATGACCCAACGTCCTGAACTTTTCAAGGTAGCGTTCCCCGCTGTAGGTGTGCTGGACATGCTGCGTTACCATCTTTTCACCATCGGATGGGCCTGGGCTGACGATTATGGCACCAGTGAAGAGGAAGTACACTTTCACAACCTTTACTCTTACTCTCCGCTGCACAACCTGGAGCAAGGGGTCAACTATCCTGCAACCCTTATCACAACCGCGGATCATGACGACAGGGTAGTACCTGCTCACAGTTTTAAGTTTGCAGCAGAATTGCAACGCAAACATGAAGGCAGTAACCCGGTGCTTATCCGTATTGGCGTGGATGCAGGGCACGGTGCAGGAAAACCCATTTCCAAAGTTATTGAAGAACAAACCGACATCTGGTCATTCATGTTTTATAATATGGGGGTAAAACCTCAATACTAAATTTTAATTTGTACTTGCAAGAAAACGCCAATTGCTGCGTTGGGCTCGTCTTCAAAACAGTCATTTACGAAAAATAAACTCCTGTTTTTCATCCATCGCCCGCCTTGCACTTGACGCTTTCTTATCAAGCACTCTCAAA
>JAABSE010000143.1 GCA_011390575.1 Sphingobacteriia bacterium | reverse complement strand
CCTGGTTTTCTAACAGATCAGGGATGATGATGCCTGATCGGATGCTTCCAAAGGATGCACCTGATGTGTTGGTTTTGCTCTTGTCATTCCAGGTGAAACGAACAGGCTCATTAACCCCGCGCAGCTCAGAAATTCCGACTACCCCCAATGCCCTGGCCCAGTCTATCTGTATATTGTTTTTTTCATCATCAAACCGGGGTGCATTGAAATAGCCTTCCATATGAACCACTGTTGTGTAAACCACCACCTTGTACAGACCCCTGTTTCGTATTTCCGGTATTACGTTCGCCGTAATATTTAAATCTTCCGGTAAAAACCATTTTTGTCCTTCCCTGGTGCTTTTTTTTGTGTTTTCACCATCTTCATCAGAAACAGTATAAGGTATAATAAGCACAGGTCCGGTTATTTGCTGACGCTGAGCCCACCCTGAAGTAATGTCTTCAAGGGCTTCTGTTTGCCTTTCTTTTCTTTCATGTATTAACGAACGGATCATCTGCATGGGAATGAGCAGGAGGATGCTTAGGAATGCGATGACGATAATTTTTGCCACAAGGGAGTTTTTCTCCATAAAGGATGATTTGTTTTCTTTCATGTTTTTTGTGTATAAAAGTACTTTGAAAATCAAAGTAAAAGGTTAAAAAAAACTATTGATTAGAATTGATGATATTTTCCAGTGCTTTCAGATGTTCTTCAAATGCTTTTCTTCCTTCCAGGGTGGCCCTGTAGCTTGTGTTGGGTTTCTTTCCCAGGAATTGTTTTTTCACTTCAATGTAATTCTCCTTTTCCAAAGCCTTGATATTACTGGCAACGTTTCCATCGGTAAGGTCAAGGGTATCTTTAAGGGTAGTAAAGTCTACCCAGTCGTTTACCAGCAGGACCGACATGATACCCAGCCGAATGCGGTTCTCGAAGTGTTTATTAAGATCGGCCAGTAATTCTTTCATATTTCAGGTACATTAACAATCCATAAATTATATGTAAAAGACCAAATCCTATTGCCCAGAAGATAAGACCATATCCTGTCCATAATGAGGCAATCAAGCCAAGAACTATTTCCATGAAACCCAGGTAGCGGATGTCTGTTACCGTATATTTGCTGGCATTTACCAGCGCCAGGCCATAAAAGATCAAAGTTGCCGGGGCTACAAGATAAAACAGGTCGTGACGTATCAGTATAAGACAGAATATACCGCCTGTGAAAAGGGGGATAAATAAATTCAAAAGCATTCTTTTCGCACTTGAATTCCACACGCTCAGTGCTTTGCGTTTCGCATTCCGATGGGTGAAATAATAAGCACCCGACAGCGCAACTACAAGGACAATACAACCGGTAATTATGATAAAACGGATAAAATCAGTCTGCTCCGTCAGTTTTACAATTCCTTTGTCACCATACATAACCTCATGGTCAAAACTGCCCTTCAGATAACCATGGCTGAATAAGAAAATTGCCAATGCTCCAAGCAATGCTGTAATGCCTGCAAATACTCCTGATAACCCGCTGAGGGAAATGAACTGAGTGGACCGCTCCATGATTGAACGGATTTCACTTATGCTCTTGAGGTGTTCGTTTTTTTGTTCCATGACGAAAAAATAAAGTACTTTGAAATGCAAAGTTAATTGAATTTTCTGTTTTTTAAAGTTTTTGCAAAAAATAAATCATTTTCTTTTCCTTTGATAGGCTGGCAAGGCAACCCTGAATAACTCCCACAAACGAAGCCTACAGAATATCTATTCCTTCACGTAGATACATGTAAGATGAATTCAGGCAACGGGAATGATTCATCAATGTTGCAGGAAGATTCCCGGAACAGAAACTATTCACACAAGAATGAAAATAAATTTCATAAAAAACATAGAATGTTTTTGGTATTTATTTATATTTGACGGTCGAAACCTTAAAAATAGTAACTGGTTTTTAACTTAGATATCTAAATAGCATTTGCGAGACAAGGTGGGAATGGGTCGAATTTGCAGCTATCCGGTACTTTAGGGTTTGACAAAAGAAGAAATTGAAGAAAAAGGGGGCATCCAATCGATAATTCAATGCTGATATAAACCCAAAGTGGAGTCCGGAAACCACTTTAAAAAACGGGGCAGAACCGAAAAGCCTTACAAGTAGGAAATTTTAAAAAAAAGCAATGATTATGAACACCAACCTCAAACTGGCAGTCCTTATGATGGCTGCGATGATTATTTTTTCCAGCTGTGCTTCCATTGTAAGCAGCAGCACGTACCCCCTTTCCATTAAAACCGATCCCAGTGAAGCTACCGTGAGTATTACGGACAGTAAGGGGCAGGAGATTTTTCGGGGAACCACCCCTGCCAATGTAAATCTGAAGGCAGGAGCCGGATTTTTTATCAAGGCAGAATACCAGGTTAAACTCTCCAGAGCAGGATATGACGATAAGATTGTTCCTGTAACATGCACCCTGGACGGATGGTACTTTGGTAATATTCTCATTGGAGGACTTTTGGGAATGTTGATCATCGACCCGGCCACCGGCGCAATGTGGAGAATCGAACAAGGTTTTATCAATGAAACTTTAAACAGTTCACTGGTTACTACCGATCCCGGAATGCAGATTCTCAATATCCACCAGATTCCTGAAAGCTGGAAAGAGCATCTGGTTGAGGTGGAATAACCGGTTTTCATAATCAAAATTGAAATTTACTTCATTCAAACCAACACTTGAGAATATAAACATAAGAGATTTCAATTTTTTAAGTACTAGTATTTTTATTGAGCGGCGGGGTCTCCTGAAGTGGCCCCCCGCTTGAACCAGGAAGTGGCGGGGTGAATACGGTTCATCCCGCCACTTAAGCGTAAATGTCGTTATGAGCAAAAAAATCTACGTCAAAACGTCGTTTGTATTCGTTAATTATTTATTTTTACAAAAAATTAACGGATTTTGAGATTTAAACCGTTGATTCTCTCCCCCCTCCCTTTTTGATAATAGGATTCAGTTGCATAGACAGCAATTGATATGCCTGCAAATTCCGAAGTTTTAAGGTTAAAGCTTTGGCTGATATTAGTAAGATAAAAAAGTATTGTTGCCTGACCACCTCCCAAAGGCCGCGAAATATTTCATTCCCGCGAATGCGAGAGGCCGCCCGGTTTATCCGGACATTAGCGAAACGTTATTTTATTAATGATTCTGCATGTCTTCCTGATATATAACAGGAGGAGAGCGAAATCAAAAAACAGACCCGTTAAAATTAAGTATCAATCAAAAAAAGCCAGTGAATTATGAAAAGAAAACGCTACATCCAGGCCCTGTGTGCCATTGTATTTTTTATGGCCTTTACCCTGCAAGCGCAGGAGTTAACAAACAGCTATTCCGAAACTAAAAACGGAATTACTCTCGAGATTACTTTGATACTCGAAGGAGCTTTTATACCGGGAGATCCCCCACTTATGAACACCCACTTAAGCGATATAGGTTTATTGCCATCCTCCCAGCCCTTTGCGCCAGCACTGCCTTATTTCGGAAATCCGGAACCGGTTTGGTATTATCCGGGAGATGAATCCATTGACATAACCATTGAAGGTGTGGTAGACTGGGTGCTGTTGGAGTTGCGTGATGCACCGGCTCCGGAGCTGGCTTTTAACAACACTGTGGTGGATCGCCAGGCAGCATTATTGCTAAATGATGGTTCAATTGTAGGTACCGATGGTTTGCCACCTACCTTTACTGTGAGCTACCAGTTCAATCTGTACGTGGTTGTTTACCATCGTAATCATTTGGCAATCATGTCCTCTGAGGAACTTAATGAAACCCGGGGAGTCTATAGATGGGATTTTACACGTGGGGATGATAAGGCATTTGGTGGTTCGGAAAGGAAGGCCCAACACCCGCTGAGGCAGTTGAAAGACGGTTATTATGCAATGATAGGGGGTGACGGTGATGGAAACGGACAGGTTCAGACACAAGATAAGAATAAGGTTTGGATTCCACAGGCCGGACTGAGCGGTTACCTTGCAGCAGACTTTGATCTCAACGGACAGATACAAACCCAGGATAAAAATGATATATGGAATCCCAACAGCGGTCAGGCTTCTCAGGTTCCCGGTGAACCTTTTGGCGTAATTGACATTGACGGCAATTTCTACTCTACTGTTATAATAGGCGAACAGGAGTGGATGGCCGAAAATCTCAAAACCACCAAATATCGCAACGGCATACCCATTGAATATCCTGGCACAAACAATAATGCATGGGAAAACAATTCTATAGGTGCATATGGCTGGCAAGAAAATGATATTTCATGGAAAGAGAGTTATGGCGCGTTATACAACTGGCATGCAGTTAATAACAGTAATGGCTTGTGCCCCACAGGCTGGCACATGCCCAGCGATGCAGAGTGGGATGAATTGAAGGACTACCTGGTTGCTCAGGGATTTCCCAATTCCAATGCAATAAATGGGGCCGGCAATGCATTAAAATCCTGCCGCCAGGTATCTTCACCTCTGGGTGGCGATTGTGCCACTTCTGAACATCCTCGCTGGGATTACCATAGCACGCATTTTGGTACCGATGAATTTGGCTTTTCCGCCCTTCCTGGCGGCTTCCGTTATATCGATGGTTCATACTACACCACAGGAGTCTACGGTTATTGGTGGACTGCTACCGAGGGTTCGTCCTCCGAAGCCTGGGGCCGGCGCCTGTTCCATGTCAGCGGCGAAATACAACGCTACATATTCGATAGGAATTTCGGATTCACCGTTCGTTGTGTCAAAGATTAACAAGTCATGTGACTATTAGACAATTATATATTTGGGCTGATATTAAATAGGTAGTATGGTAAGTATCTTGAATTCTTAGCGGCGGAATCAATTAGAGTGATCCTGTGGCAGGAAAATCAACAAGTGACGGGGTGACTACAGTTCACCCCGCCACTATATATGATTTGTGCTTCGTATAGCGGCGGGGTCACTTTGAGTGGCCCCGTCGCTTGCACCTGTGACGGGGTGACCACAGCTCACCCCGCCACTAAAAAGGGAATTATTACAGCTCATCCCGGAGTGGCCCCGTCGCAAAAGTTTGATGAGGACGGGGTGACTACAGTTCACCCCGCCACTAAAAAGAATCGCTAAAAATTTCAGGATTTACATCTAACCCAAAGCTATTTATCATTTCCCGGTTAATTAGTTTGCCATTTCGCAATCCAATAGCATCACGGTAAGATGAAAATTCCCATTCTTCCGCATGTTTAACCAGACCATCTTTTACCGGATTAAACAAAATGTAATTGTAGCAAATATTCGGATATTGTTTTTCAGATTCAACATGATTGATCATGGTTACTCCCTGATTCAAATACCATGATTTTGCTAATTGGGTATTAGCATTGATACAGATTGCTTTTGTTCCTTCCCTGAACAATTTTCCTGATCTTTTTTGCTGAAGGTTTATGGCACGGGTATAAGACCGCAACATGACACCGATGGACTGGCTCAGCCTTTGATTTAAGGATGGATTTGAATTATTGAAATTTGTGCCTGATTCAGTTTGTTTGTCTGACATGGTTTTTGGCTCAGAAATATGAACCATAAAATGAAAATGGTTGGGCATAAGGCACCATGCGAGGATATCCACAAAAGGTATAAAGTGCTTTTTGATTTTTTCCAGGAAAAAAATATAGTTTTCACGGGAGTAAAAGATTTTCATCCGGTCGTTCCCCTGATTATATATGTGATAAAGGAAACCTGATTCAAAATTCATAGTATCTCCTTCCTTATTTTAGTTTTTGCGGTGGGGTCACCTGGAGTGGCCCCGTCGCAGGAGCCAGAAAGTGACGGGGTGACTACAGTTCACCCCGCCACTAATAAGACCTATTATTTAGAGGCGGGGTCACCCGGAGGCTCTGGTCCCCAACATGTCATTGTAGGGGTTAAATTAATGCAAATGCAATTAAAATGCAAGCAAAATCTGAATACGTGTAAATAGCAAATTAAAAAGTGCCAATTTTTCGCAATTGAAAGGTGCCAGTTTAAAGTAAAAAAGTACAGATTTGGATTAGTGAAGTCTGCTGCCTGTGACGGTGTGACTACGGTTCACCCATAAAGAAAGTGACGGGGTGACTAAGGTTCACCCCACCACTACATAGGATTTGTGCTTCGTTTAGCGGCGGGGTCACTGAGAGTGGCCCCGTCGCCAGGAATCAGGACGTGAGGGTGTGACTACAGCTCATCCTACCCCCTAAAGAATGTGACGGGGTGACTAAGGTTCACCCCGCCACTAAATAGGATTTGTGCTTCGTT
>JAABSE010000142.1 GCA_011390575.1 Sphingobacteriia bacterium | reverse complement strand
CTTTATTTCGCAGCGCTGTTTTTATCTCTTAACTCAAAATTCTACTAAGGTTAATGGATTAAAATAAGGTTTTTTCCTTCAGCACTATCAACTTTTCTCTTTCCACTTTTCTCTTTTTTCTTAACAACCCGGATGCTTCCAGTTCCTTCGGAAGCTGGAAGATCCTGCGTTTCTCCGGTCTTCCGTCTTCCGTCTCCGGTCTTCCGTCTTCGGTCTTCCGTCTTCCGTCTTCACCCGGATGCTTCCAGTTCCTTCGGAAGCTGGAAGATCCTAAGGGCCCTTTCACCTTTGAGCTTTCACCTTCTCTCTTTTCTCTCAAAAAAACTATTCCCGCCAAAGATACGGAAACAAAATACCCGATAATGTTAAAGCAATTGAAATCAGCAGCACTATCACCAGCAGGTCGGGCAGAACGGAAGCCAGTGGCGAACCGCCGATGGCTGCTGCCGATGCTCTGATGAGCAGCAATATCAGGGGCAGTATCAGGGGAAAACCCAGCACTGCCATCAAAGTAAAGTTATTTTTGGTTTGTCCGGCAATGGCCGATACCATGGTGAGGACAGCAGCAAAGCCTGCCACTCCGGCCAAAAGCACCAGCCACCAGGCGGCAGCATTCTGCACCACGCTTCCCATAAACAGGGAAAAGAGCAGATAGCCCAGGATTCCCATGGCAAACATCACCAGGGTATTGATAAATATCTTGGAAAAAATGACCGATGCCGGCGATGCCAGGCAATAAAGATAGAGCTTGCGTCCGCTGTTCTCTTCACTGAAGCTTTTGAGCACCAGGTTGATAGAAGCGAAAGCCATGATAATCCAGAACAGGGCATTCCAGGTCTGGACTGTCATGGCTCCCTCAAAGGCCAGGTAGCAGATAAAGATGGTAGAAACCAGGTAGAGCAAAATACCGCCCAGGGCGTGCTTTTGCCGCCACTCCAGCTGAAGTTCCTTGTGCATCAGGCTTAGGGTTTCTCGTGGTATCATGCTTTGAAAATTAATTCAGGCAAAGATACACCAAATAACCTGATAGCAAAAGAACCGTTTATTTTTTGACAAACCGTCCTTGCCAGGTCTGGTTTTCAGCGCTCATCCGCAGGATATATACTCCTTTGCGGAGTGAATTCACATCCAGCTGAAGGGCATTACCGGCCATATAATCCACCTCATGAACCTGCACGACAGACCCCAGTATATTCAGCACTTCCACCTTTACGGAGTTACCGGAGAACTCACTTCCGGGCAGTCTCACATTGAGTGTTTGAGAGGCAGGATTGGGATAAATTTCCATCGTCTGGCCTGCTATGTTGATATTGTCTGTACTGACAGCACCTATCATAAAGGTTTCTTCCAGGGTACATCCTTCCGCATCGGTTATGGTAACAGTATACGTCCCGATAGCCAAATCAGTAATCACTGAAGACTGCGCTCCGTTTGACCAGCTGAAGGTATAATCGGGCACACCGCCGGTCACGGCAAGTATAACAGAGCCGTTGTCCTGTCCCTCATCTGAATTGCTGATGGTGGCAGTAACCTCCAGGGGTTCGTTACCCTCGATGGTGTAGGAGGCTTCAAACAAGCACTCATGAAAATCTCTCACGGTAACCGAATACTCCCCGGCGGGCACATCCAGTAAATCTTTCACACTGTCGCCATTGCTCCAGATATAGGTATAAGGGGCTGTGCCACCTGTGGTGGTAAGATAAACACTTCCCTGCTCTTCATTGGCACATACGATATGATCGATGGAGGCATCGGCAAGCAGCAAGGCCGGCTCTTCTATGGTGTAAGATTCCACGGCCAGACACTCTCCGTCGGTAACCCAAACGGAGTAGGTTCCGGCAGTGAGTCCGCTGAGATGAGATTCCGTACTTTCTGATTCATCGTTCCACAAAAATTCCGGTGCAGTTGCGCCTTCCAGGGTGAGAGCAACAGAACCATCTTCAAATCCGTGGCAGGTTACATCGTCCACTTCTGCAGTGATGGCAGGGGCTCCTTCATCACTAACATTGACTGTAACAATCAGCTCACAACCCTCTTCGTTTACCACGCTCACGTGATATTGTCCGGCAGCAAGGTTTTCAACCTGGAATCCACGGGTAAGGTCTTTATCCTGTCCTTCATTCTTTTCTCCGTTCTCGTCACCGTTTTCATTCTCATCATTGGTCAGCAGGGTATACGTATACTGTGCTTCTTCGTTGGCGGGTATAATAGAAATGGAGCCGGTTTCCTGACCACATCCTTCGGCACTGACCGTTTCCTGGGTTACCTCAGGCATCTCACCAAAGTTTTCAATCCCGAAAGCCACGGTACCCACACAACCAAAATCGTCGGTTACCTCCACCGTGTAGGATCCAGGGGCAAGTTCCCCAGCCTGGGCTTCAGTATGTCCTGTCGACCAATCAAATACAAAAGGTTCCTGCCCGTTGAGCAGTTCGATGGAAACAAATCCATTGTCCAGACCACAGCTGGCGTTTTCTTTTTCCAGGGTGGTCTGCAGTTCATAAACATCATTCTCTACTGTAGCAGTACCGCTGAATGCACAGTCATTGCTGTCAGTCACGGTAAAAGCATAGATGCCGGGAGCCAGGTTTTCCTGTACTGCTTCCCCGTTTTCTGCAAAATCACTCCACTGATACGTGAAAGGAGCTTCTCCCCCTTCAGGTTGCAGCGTTATCGTTCCACTTTCAGAACCGCAAAAAGCATCGGTGGAAAGGACAGCAACAGGAAGTTCAGTAATATTCTCCACTTCAAGGTTCAGCACTACTTCGCAATCATTGCCATCAATTACCGTAACGCGGTACACTCCGGAAGCCAGATTTTCAGCCAGCGGTCCTTCAAGAGTGGTATCAAAGGCCCATACATAGGTGAAGGGTTCTGCACCATTCACCGGGAACAATTCCAGCGCGCCACCTGCATCACAAAGGGCCGGGGTCATGGAGTATTCCACTTCAATCTCTTCATCGGTCACTTCCACCGTATGGGTGCTTTCACAACCATTGGCATCGGTAATGGTCACTTCATATTCGCCGGCAAATAGTTCTTCAAGCACGGGTTCATTCACTTCCGGAAAATCGGTCCATGCGTAGGTATAAGGTCCAAACCCGGAAAGCGGAACCACCTCAATACTGCCCGAAGAAGTTCCGCACAAACTGGCCGAAACCTCAAAATGGTAATGGGGATCGCATTCAGCCAGGTTGTTGCCAAAGTGCATGTCCACAAAGGGTGTTCCCTCCGTAAATTCAATCCATTGTTCGTCTGTCCAAATCATGGATGCATTAGCAGGCTGAAAAGGGGTCAGGGCCGTGGGCACAGCCACAACAAACTGCTGAGCCGGAGCAAATAAAGCGGCCATATAAGAACCGGGCTCAAGCATAACGCTCTCCCCGAAAGTCATTACGGCCCTCTGCATTTGTGGTTCCCCTTCATTCCCTGTCTCATCCTCGTAAGCAAACAGTTCGGAGGTTCCCACCTCCACATAATCTCCTTCCGTTAACCGATAAATTCTGGCATACAATTCTGCGCCAGACTCGCTGTCGGGGTGCAAGAGTACAGACACGGAGGTTAGTTCAACATTATCATAGATTTCATAGCTATTGCCCAGGGCAAAAATTTCATCCGCTGATGACAGTACGACATCTCCATTGGCAGCTGTATCGCCGGTGCGCGAATAGGTGGTATCAGTTACCTGGAAGGTAAAAGAGCTTTGATTGGTTTCGGGAACCATATCCTCCTGATCCTGCGTGACGGAATACTGAACATGGTAGGTTCCTCTTCCGGGAGCCATAAATGCTTCTTCGGCAACAAAATCTACCATTTGTCCGGGTTGCATTACCGGTACAGAAAGCTCAGACAAAAACAGGAATTCATTCACAGTTGTGGTAAGCTGCACGTTGGTTTGCGTCTCTCCGCCGGCATTTCGCACTTTCGCCTCAAAAAGCATGGGTTGCTGCTGACCGGCAGGAATAATGGCGTAGCCGTCATGGGTTGTGGTTTCCACAATCTCCAGATCATTTTCCACGAAGGTTGTCAGGGCCACATCATCAATCATCCACCAGTAATGAGAAGCACCGGTTTTGCGGAAACGAATCCACACCTGTGTTTCTCCCTGTGTCAGCTCCGTAATATCTATGGCCTGATAGACCGGGTTGGGGCTGGTATTATTGGGTGCATAACCGTTTCGCACATCAAAGCTTGTCCAGTCGGTGCCGTTGGTGCTCACTTCTGCCACAATCTGGGTTTGATCGGGCGAACAGCAATACCGGAAATTATGGGTAAAATTCAGCATCAGGTTGCCCGCTTCCGGAATATCAATGGCCGGCGTTTGCAGCCAGGCGTCAGTAAGCTGATCTCCCTCACTTTGCGAAGTACAGAGATCAGAATCAAGAATCATGAAACCGTTTTCTGCCGTAGCCGAATTAAGGGGTGGCATACCTATAGAAAAAGGTCCTTGAGGTCCCTGGTAGGTATGGGTAAAAGCACAGAAGCCATTGGCATTTTCATTGCCCCATTCTTCGGGCAGACCACCGGCAAAATCTTCGTACCACAGCAGATTTTCATCCTGCCGCAAATCTGTTGCAGCCGATGGCTCTGTTGACATTTCACCGGGGCGCAATGCCTCGGGAGAATACTGTGAATAAACCAGCTGCGCACTTAACAGGAAAAAAGCGGCAATAACTGCAGAACGTAAAGAGAGTTTCATCTTGTATAATTTTTATGTTTGAATGTTTTCCGTTTCTATAACACATGTGCAGACACCCCTGAAAAATAACTTTATGAACTGATAGTAAATCAGTTACCTTTTGTCGCTAAAATCACCATCTGCCTGCAGGGCCATCAAAAATTGCATTTCTTTGTCAGGGTAAAAATACGCTATACCGCATAGTGTTTTTTACGTTATATACTGAATTTTACCCGGTGAGATACTATTGGAAAAATTGTTGGCGGAGGAAGAAGACGAGACACGGAAGAACCGCAGGACCTTCCAGCTTCCGAAGGAACTGGAAGCGTCCGGATTAATTGGAAGAAATATAAAACGAAACTGCTAAATGGTAAATAACCAGATACAAGGGAAAGGTTCAAAGGTGAAAGGTGAAAGGGCTGGAAGCTGGAAGGGAGACCAGAGAAAAGTGAAAAGTGAAAAGGAAAAGTGAAGAGAGAAGAGTAAAGTGGAAAGAGAAAAGAGAAATGTTGATAGTGAGATAGGAAAAACCTTATTTTATTCCAATAACCTTAGTAGAATCATCAGGCTATGGAGCGGCACCCCGGGTAAAGAAGCCCTGCAAATAAAGGCGCTGCAGCAGAATGGCTATTCTGGCACCACATGATTATTGCAGCGCAAGGCAGGAAACACGATAGAGAGCAGAGAGGTCAAAGTAGAATTTTTAGAATGCAGATTTTAGAATAAAAACAATAAATGTAATCAGCACTGCGCCAAAAAAATCCGGCATTGTGGCTATAATTCCCACAATGCCGGATATAAAAAACAGCGCCTCCCCAAAAGACAAGGTTCTTCCGGGATTTTACAATGTTTTGCGTATCTTCAGAAGGGTGAATACCACGATAAAGAGCATCCCCATTATCAAAGCCAGGTTGGAAAGTGGCAGGGGGACAGGCTCAGGATTGGGATTGGGTTCCGGAGCAGGCTCAGGATCAGGTTCCGTGACGGCGATAAAAAGATTTTCAAAAAGCTGCTGCCTGTCTCCACCGGAGGTACATCTGAGAGATACCCCAGCACAATGGTCCTTCCTTCATTGGCCCTGACAATCGCAGCATCGCCACTGATATCGAAAGTAGCCAGGATTTCACCATCCCCTGTGGGTGCCAGCCCGGTGCTGAAAATCTGGGTCCAGCCTGTATTGGTCAGGGTCATCGGATTAGACACATTCCCTTCAATTCTCGGGTCCAGATGCATGACGGTTTCATTGTTGTTGTCCGTAAACTGAATCTGAAACAAAGAAGCAAAGGAAGCATTCCTTGTCCAGTCGGTGAATACAGCAGACCCGCCATTGTTGATGTAGTTGGTCACCGCAGTCAGAGAGGCTCCCAGGGCCTGACCCTGGTTAAAGAATACCACCAGACCATAATCATTGTTGTCCAGCTTGTTGTTGAAATCATTCCAGTCGAAGGCCACTGTAACGGTATACCCAAGATTGGCCAATGCTTCCAGCGTTTTGCCTTCCTGAAACTCAAAATCAATGTAAACCAAAGCGGTATTGAGTTCTTTGTCTACTGACTTAACAGTAGTTCCCATATAATCCCTGAAGGCGTTGGAAGCATCTTTGCCATGGTTTCTTTCCTGCGAGGAGGCTGATATGCTCAACAGCATTATCAAACTTACACCCCAAAATAAAATTATTTTTTTCATTGTGCTTTTTTTGATTTGGATACAGAATTGTCGGATTTTGTCTGTTTAATTCATTTTTTGGTCGACAAATATAGATATTATTTTTAAACCCTCGTCATTTTTGTAAAAATTA
>JAABSE010000141.1 GCA_011390575.1 Sphingobacteriia bacterium | reverse complement strand
GGATTGTCTTCTTTCACTTTGTCGATGGATCGGTTGGTGTGTCTGATAATATTTCGAGCCAGCGGGATCGACAGCAGCTGAATGGCAGCAATGATTAACAGTGAATACCTTAACGCCACTACTTCTGATACATAAAAAGCAAGATAAATAAACAGTACCAGTCCCATAAATCTGCCAATGTATAAACCAAACTCGTGATTAAAAATATAGGCAAACTCACTGCGGTTCTCCTTTACCGACAGCACATCAATGATGCGCATTTGAATGGGGAAGTAGGCAATATCGTGCAGGGGCATAAACAACACTTTGCACAACACAAAGATTATTACCCCCAGTGCTGAAAATAAAACCTGGTTGGCAAGTGCACCAATAAAAAAGATAACAATACCACCGGCAAATATATAAAGGCGATGTTTTGGTTTGGCTGTTCTGCCTAAAAAATAAAGCAAAAAGGCAGTCAATATTCCACTGATGCTTTGGATGGTCCCCAAAGAACCTTCATCGCCCACCAGGCGCATCACCAAAATAGCCGGTGCCGTAACCAGGTAGCCCTGCACCGAGCCTTTGAGCATGGCCAGAAACAGGAACTTATACCATAACCAATCGTATTTCCAGTGAATAAACTTTTTTTGTTTGGGATTTCTGAATTTTCCCTGGTGTATAACCACACTGGCCATGATGGTAAGCCCAATTACAACGTATGCAATTATTTGATAGGCTACGATGATTCTTCCCTCAAACCAGCCCAGCCGGGTGCTGCTTACCAGGAACCAACCCACAACAGCAGGCACCAGAATAAAAGTAAGGGTATAGAAAAATGTTTCCACCCCAAAATAGTAGTTTCGGTTCTGATCGTTGGTAGTATCCAGCGCCAGGAAGTCGCGGTTGGCCCAGAAAAAGCCAAAAGAAATACCCATGATTAACCCGGCAACAGCTACTCCTGCGTAACTCATTACATCGAGCGACATCATAAAAAGCATCGAAACCCCGCTTAAAAGCATTCCAAAGCTGTATAGGCGCGAAACATTGATCTTGTTGAGCAGGTATCCATTGATAAGAAAAGTAAACGGGATGCCTGTATATACACATAGCTGATACACAGCAACCATAGCAGGATCGTCTGCACTTCGCATAATATAAGCACCCACAAAAATATCAATAACCGGAAGCACAAATGCATATATCATGTTGGTCATAAGCACCAGGCGCATCAGCCGCGGCATAGATGTAAAAAAGCGAAACTCCGTCAGTAACTTGTTTTTCATTTTTTCGGGTTTGAGAGGTCTGAGTTTTACTGTTTTAAAAGTTGGAAAATCTATTTCAATGAAGCCAGAATTTCACTGATGGAAAAGTCTGCTCCGCAAATTACTTCGTCGCTGGCACCATAATAAATGGTAATGGTATCATCGTTTACGATATGCCCGTTGGTGAAAATGACATTGCCAAAAAAGCCTGTTTTCTCATAATCCTTGATGGGTTCCATGATAGGATTTGTGCTTCGTGCCAGTACTTTTGACGGATCGTTCTTATCCAGCAGGAGCGCTCCCAGGCAATAACGGTGCTCTTTATTGGCTCCATGATAAATTTCCAGCCACCCCTCATCTGTTTCAATGGGCGCGGCACCTGCTCCTACTCTGGCACTGTCCCACATGTTGGGACGTGTAATGGCGATACATTTGTGATTGCCCCAGTGGAGCAAGTCTGGCGATTCTGCCAACCATATATAGTTACCACCCAGCTCGGGGCTGCTGGGGCGGTGAAGTGCGTAATATTTATCATTGATCTTTCGTTCGAAAATGGCAGAGTCTTTATTGTGCGGGGGAAAAATCATACCCCGACGTTCAAAGGTTTTCCAGTCGCGGGTAAACATATACCCCACTCCTACCGCTATTTCTGACACTTTGGTATAGGTCAGGTGATACCCATCTTCCATTTCTGCGACCCGGCAATCCTCAATGCCGAAAGATTCCAGCGCACCTTCCCCGCCGATAAGCGGATAAGACAAATCTTCACTGAAGCGTTTGCCATCGGTGCTGCTAACCAGCCTTAAGTGGGAAAGTGTGGTGAGGTAGTTTTTTCCTTTGTATGCAATAACCCTGGGATCGCTGGCATCCAGATCCGGATCGTTTTTATCAAAACTGAGGATTTCAATTTTCCCTTCTGCATTAAATATGGGCACTTTTATGGTTGTTTCATCCTGTTCTGTTCGCTCGGCCACGCGGCACAGCATCCAGGTTTTTCCGTCAAAACGAAACACGCCCGGATTGAGCAGGCATTCTATTTTCATTCCTTCAATGCTGGGTTTGATGTCTGCCGGACGCAAAATGGGGTTTTCTTTAAATCTTCGGGCCAAATCCATAAGTTCTTTGTTTAATTTTGAATTCTAAAACAAAGCTACTTCAGGATTTCCGCAAACGTGTGCACTGGGTTTCCAAGATTGTATAGCCAGTTCTCAAATCAGTGTTTTTAACTGACTTTAAATGCATTACCGATGCAACAATTATCCGGAAAAAGAGAGTTTGGATGGTTTATTGGAGTGAGAGGGTTGAGAGGGTAGCCTAAAACACAATACTTTTTCTGCTTACTGCCGAAACCTGAAAAAAGCCATGTGCTCCATTGCTGATGTTGGTAGGGATGTTGGCCGGGGGAGCACCTGCGAATGGATTGCCTGAGAAATCAGTTTGAAAAAGGAATGCATTGTAAAACTCGTAATTCTCCTTTGAGATGCTTCTTATTTCGAGCTGAATGACATCTCCTTCTTCAATCTCATCCTGCCGGAGACTTAAAATAGAATAGGATACATAATCGTCAAGGTTTTCATTGCTGGTGACCACCTTGAGCGAAGGGCGCCAGGTTTTGATGTTTCCGTTGATGTATAAATTAAAAAGATAATAGTTATCATCGGAGGGCAAATCCCTGAAATGCACCCACACTTCATGTAATGTATCAGAAGTTAAACCCAGTTCAGAAAAAGCATTGAGGGTTAAACTAACAGAGTCGATTTCCGGAACAGGCTTCCATTGGCTTGTGGCCGTATAGGTTGTGCCCTGGTATTCGACAAACAAATCCAGCTTTTTTCCTTGCAATTCGCTGGAAACAGAGTCATTAAAATAAAACCCCAGCCTGTCTTCCGACATGATTGCCCCGAAAGTATAATCTTTTTCGTCCGATTCCAGCCACACGATTGCATCGGCTATTCCTTTGCCCTCACTTTCTTCGTAATAGGAAGTGGATTGCGATATTCTTATATATTGACGCAATCCATCATCCAATATGTTGGCTTCTATGATGAGAAAGCAGCCTTCCTCATCGGCGATTTCCAGGATAACACTTTTCTGGCAGCCCGTCAGTAAACCTGTAACAAGCAAAATGACAAGGAGTCCGTTTTTTATAGTAAGGTAAATTTTTGCCATGGCTTACAGATTAAAATTCCATGTTACAGAGGGCACAGGACCCGGGATATAAAAGAAAGATGTATGAGGCTTTCCGTCTTTTTGGGCAAAAGAAACCGAAATAGGGTTCATTCTGCCGTAAAGGTTGAAAATGGAAAAATTCCAGGTACTCTTAAACCTTTTCTCTTTCCGATCCTTGAAATCAGGGGAAAATGTCAACGAAAGGTCCATACGGTGGTAATGGGGAAGTCTGCTTGAGTTGCGGTCACCATAAATCGGGGCAAAAGAGCTTTGATAAAACATTTTGCCGATGGGCATGGTAAAAGCTGAACCGGTAGCATAAACAAAGTTGAGCCCCAGTACCCATTGGGAAGTTATAGTATAACTCCCGCTAAGGCTCAAATCGTGACGCCTGTCGTTGGGAGCATAATAAACCCTGTCATTATTAATCCCATGGGTTTGACGCCGGGCCACAGCCCATGTGTAACCCATAAACCCCTGGAGATTGCCTTTTTGCTTCTGAATCAATATTTCCAGTCCGTAAGCCCAGCCTCTGCCGGTTCTTAACTCTCCTTCCAGAAACTCATTTCCGATTAAATTACCATTGTCGATGATATCAGAGATGTTTTTCATGTCTTTGTAAAACAATTCAAAGGAGGTTTCGATCTGATGGGAGAAGAAATTGCGGAAATATCCCAGCGAATATTGATCAGATTGCTGAGGAGGAATATTGTTGCTGGCGGTATACCATACATTGTAGGGAGCTACCGATCTGGTACTTTGTGCCTGTTGGATATACTGTGTCATACGGTTGTAACTGCCTTTTACCGATTGATTTTCGTTTATTAAAAATCTGAAACACAACCGGGGCTCCAGCGCAGAAAAGATATCGTAAAAGTGGCCCTTTTCAAGCCTTATGCTATCCATAACCTGCCATTTCATCGGATCAGTTTTATCGTAGGTGTAATGATTTCCGGGGCCCATAACCTGAAAAAATGAGATGCGCAGGCCATAATTCAACACAAGCTGATCATTGAAAAAGTGTTGTTCATTGCTGGCATAGAGGCCATGCTCCATTCCGTTTTGATTAGTCAGGTGGATGTTGGTATTCATAATCCCCTGTATGTTGGCATTGATATTACCGGGTTTAAGGTTGTGATAGATGCTCTGCCATCCAAATGTGAGGGTGTTCTTATCATTTAGTTTAAGGTTGAAGTCTGACTTAAGATTGATGTTTTTTAACAATGAGTTCCACAGGAAGCTGGTTTGCCCCACATCGCCCGAAAGATTAAACTGGTACTGACTCACCATAAGGGTATGTTCGGAGAAAAACCTGTTGCTTATAATTTTGTTCCAGCGTAAACTACCCAGTGTATTTCCATAATCAAACCCAAACAGGTTAGTCAATAGGGTAATATCCTGTCCATTGTATACCGAAAGATGGATTCTGTTATTTTGGTTGATTACATAATTCATTTTAACATTAAAATCATAGAAATACATTTTTGTATTTCTATTGTTTTCATCGGAAGAAAGCTTTAGAAACAGGTCAGCGTAGGTGCGCCGCCCTGAGATGATGAAAGCACTATGTCCCTTTTGCAAGGGGCCTTCTACCGAAAGGCGGGTGGATATCAGGCCCACACCACCAGTCAATCGGTAATTGTGCATATCGCCTTCCTTCATTTTGATGTCCACTACCGACGATAGCCGTCCTCCATAAGACGGACTAATGCCTCCCTTATACAATTTCAGGTCTTTAATGGCATCAGGATTGAATACTGAGAAAATATTAAATAAGTGGCTGGGATTAAAAATTACGGCATCGTCAAGCAGTACCAGGTTTTGATCGGCATTTCCACCCCTCACTGTAAAACCGGTATTTCCATCTCCGGCTGATTGAACTCCCGGTATCATTTGCATTGCGCGCATCAGGTCCACTTCTCCCAAAAACGAAGGCAGATTGCGCATCGATTCTATTACCAGCAAAACCGCATTGGTCTCGGTGCTGTTTACATGTTGGTTGTCTTTTTTTTCTGTTACTACCACTTCCCGCAGTATGATGCCATCATAAACCAGATGAACATCAAGTTTCTTATCTCCATCCAGATAGATGGTTGTTTTTTCCTTGTTATACCCCATGAAGGAAAAAGTAAGGGTGTATGTACCCTCCGTTAAATCAATACTATAGCATCCCAATGAATCGGAAACAGTACCCGCCTGTTTATCAGCAATCAATATATTTACCCCCGGAATGGGTTCACCTGATGTTTTATCACGAATGGTGCCGCTGAGGGTATTTTTTTGTGCTGTTGCTTCATTGGTAAAGAAGAAAAGAATCAATAAAGAACATATTTTTATTGTCATTATGTCGCAATAAAATTATTTTTCTTTGTAGAAACAAGCCCATTCGACGTATAATTATAAAATATCAACAATAAAGGTACGAATAATGTTTTTATAATTATCCGCAATCTTATTGTAAAAAAATGACTAACTGAGAAGTCGATAAATAATCGGGCCGCTGAGCTTGTCGAAGCGGATATTCACTACTCGTTTCGACAAGCTCAACGACCAAAAACCATTTTTGCTGCAACCTTCTGTTATTTTAAGCTTTCAGATCCGTCAGTGAAAATTGACGGTATTACCTGGAGCAGTAACCGGATTTACTTAAATCCACTACATTACCATAAAAGAGGCCGTAGCGGCTATAGCACCATCCGTAATTCTTATTACATACATCCCGCCAGGAAAATCCTGCTCCAAAGCAATGGGAAAAACCCCCTCGGCATCGTCCGAAATCTTTCCCTGTTTTAAAACCCGGCCGAATAAATCAATGATTTCCCATTGAAAAGAGTTGGTAAATCCGGTTCTGACTGTAAACTGCCTCTCCGATACCGGATTGGGAAACACCAATAACCCGGGTTTATCCTGGACACGGATTTCTTCGGTAAACAAAGCCAGATCATCCAGCACCTGCGAAGGACTGAGGCCAAAATCATAAAAATTAAGCCGGTTCATGGCTCCTTTGAAATTGAAATCGTTGTTGCCAGGCAGGTTCTGCCCCAGCACCGGCTGAACCGGAGACAGGCCAATACTTCCGGTATGGCTGAGAAATGCATCCAGGCTGCCATCCAGCCATAGCTCCATAT
>JAABSE010000140.1 GCA_011390575.1 Sphingobacteriia bacterium | reverse complement strand
CAACCCGCCACAGGTCTTATGTGAGAAACGTTGCCGCCAAGTGTAAAAGAACTGCCACCGTCCAATAGTAATATTTATGACAAAACGATGAAATGAATATATTGAGAGCAGACCACAGAGTAGTGAGCCTTGATATGATATTAAAGGGCTTGACAGAAACTATTGACATTCTGAAATATCAGATTGATGAAATTGATTGGTACGATGCGGATTGGTTTATGGAAGAATGTGAACCTATTTATGGTCTTGCTTTTATTGCGTTTCAAAACTACATAAATGGAAGTATAAAGGATTTTACAGACAGCTTAGAAGAAAAGAAGAAATACTATAAATTTGAACATAATCCGAATGCAAATTCAAGAACAAAAATTGAACTCATAATCGGTCTTGCGAACTACATCAAACATAAAGAAGAAGGACTGCCTCACACAGGGACAAAAGAAATCTTGGAATATTTCAATCTTAATTATGACAATGTCATTCATCTTGATAATTCGCCAATATTTCAAGGACTTACAATCCTAAATGAAGAATGGGATTTGTTTAAAATAAAAGAAATTGTTACGGAATGGAGAGAATTTCTTTGGTTACATGAGACCGAAAGTGTAAAGAAAAATGAATAGGAATTTTATAAACCAACGAACACCTGGCCGCAACATGCTATACCTGGCAATTGCGTGTGCAGTGCAGGTTTCGGGTTTTCTGCTTCGCGTTATCTTCTGTATCGGGGGATAGTTTAACAGCCCGTAAACCGTCTCGCTGGATCTGGCGAGACAGGTAGTGTGCCGGGAAGCAGAACATCGGCAAGTCAATAGTTCTGCATGCTGTAATCAAGACTTCGGCGAGCGCTCAGTCGAACGCTGGTGGAACACTACGTGAGTAGAACCCGGGATCATTTTGCAGGGAGAAGGATGCGACCAAACCGAGTGAGCTCATGAGCACCTTTGAAAACAAACAATTGCGAATAAATTCCCCTTGCCTGCTTGACTAGCCGACCGTTGTATGCAAGTGTGACCAGTGCTGAGAATTCAATAATCCAGTGTAACAAATAGTAATATTATTTATAATAAACCACACATAATAAACTGAATATTCAATATTATGAGGCACATTTTAAGCGTACTATTCTTTTTTCCCATCATTATTTTATTTACCGGCTGTAGCAACAACGCAACACCAAAAAACTGGCAATGGGAAACTATCCCAACAGAGGGAAAACCAACAGCTCGCCATGAGGCAGGAATGGTGGCCTACAAAGGCAAATTATATTTAATGGGAGGACGAAGAATTAATCCGACATCAGTATTTGATCCCAATACAAATACGTGGACTGAGAAATCGGCTACCCCCATTGAGTTGCATCACTTTCAACCGGTGGTTTTTAACGATGCAATTTATTTAATTGGCGCTATGACCGGTACCTGGCCCAACGAAACGCCTGTTGGAAGGGTAATTATTTATTATCCCGAACGCGATGAATATGTTTATGGTGACACCATTCCTGAACACCGAAGACGGGGTGGAGCTGGTGCGGTAGTCTATAACGATAAGATATATCTGATTGGAGGTATCACAAAGGGCCACATGAATGGTTACAAACCATGGTTTGATGAATATGATCCCGAAACAAGCGAATGGAAAGCTTTGGATGATGCCCCAAATGCACGCGATCATTTTCATGCTGCAATTGTTGACAATAAACTTTATGCTTTTGCAGGCCGAACCACTTCAAAAATAACCGATCAGGATATGGCTTTAACAGTGAGCCATGGCAATGTATATAATTTCGACACACAGGAATGGGAAGCCGTAACCAATAATTTAGCGATACCGACTATGCGAGCCGGAAACTTTGCTTTTACCTGGAACAATTCGATTGTAATAGGGGGTGGAGAAACGGCTGAGCAGGTTGAGGCACATAGCGAGGTTGAGGCATATAATTCCAAAACAAAAGTATGGAGTCAATGGCCTTCTTTAAATCAAGGCAGACATGGAACCGGATTTGCCGTTATTGGCAACTACGTATATGTGGCTTCGGGTTGCGGAAAACATGGAGGTGAACCTGAACTAACAACAATTGAACGTCTGGAATTACCTGAAGTAGATTTGGAGCCAATATCTGAAATAGTAGATACTACACCCGTATATATGCAGTGGCATACCATTACAATCTCTTTCAAGGGGCCTGAAACATCGGAATTGGCGGAAGAAAATCCATTTTTAAACTATCGATTAAACGTAGAATTTAAAAACGAAGAAACCCAACAAACCTTACGTGGATTCTATGCTGCTGACGGGAATGCTTCTGAAACGAGTTCAAATTCCGGTTCTATTTGGCAAGCGCGTTTTACACCCAATAAAACAGGAAATTGGTCTTATGCCGCTAAACTTCACTATGGAGATAGCATCGCCTTAAGTGATGAACCCAATAAAGGAGAATCAATTTCAATTTCGAATGCTAAAGGCAGTTTTATAGTTCCTAAATCAGACAAAGAAGGAGATGATTTTCGTGCTCACGGCCGAATAGAAGCCGTTAATGGATATTTTAAATTCAGGGGGACGGATAATTACTGGCTTAAGGCCGGAACAAATAGTCCGGAGAATTTATTGGCTTATGTCGATTTTGATGATACATACCGAATAAAAGCAGAAGCAAGAGAAGGCGAAGCAGCTACAACTGAAACCATTCACGTTTACGAACCACATTTGAAAGACTGGAAAACAGGAGATCCGACATGGAAAAAAGGAAAAGGAAAATCATTCATTGGAGCGATTAATTATCTCGCTTCAAAAGGAATGAACTCAGCCTATTTCCTGACTTTAAATATTTTAGGCGATGGAAAAGATGTGTGGCCTTATGTGAGCCCTGATGATTTTACACGTTTTGATGTGAGTAAACTAGAACAATGGGAACTCGTATTTGAATATATGCAATCAAAAGGAATATTATTGCATGTGGTGTTACAGGAAACTGAAAATGAAACCCTGCTCGATAATGGCGACACCGGGCCATTACGAAAACTCTATTATAATGAACTCATTGCCCGGTTTGGGCATCATCCCGGATTGATATGGAATCTGGGAGAGGAGAATGGATATACACCTTGGGCTCCTGATAATCCCTACCAAGTTGATGAACAGCGAAAAGCAATGGCAAAATATATTAAAGAAAACGATCCATATAAGCATCCGGTGATTTTACACACGTTACCCAACGAAGAACTTAGAAAAGATATTTTAAATGCACTATTAGGATACAAGTATTTGGATGGCATATCACTGCAACATGCTGAACGAAAGACAGCCGCCCAGGCAGTTTCTGATTTGAAGGTAAAATCTGATAGTGCAGGTCACGAATGGTTGGTAACAATGGATGAAATAGGCATGTGGTACCAAGGTGCCACGACGGATGCAGAAGATCCCAATCACAATACGCTCAGGCGTTACGCCCTTTGGGGAACATTATTATCAGGAGGAGCAGGGGTAGAATGGTATTTTGGAGCAAAACATCCACACAACG
The DNA here is from genome assembly GCA_011390575.1 of Sphingobacteriia bacterium. Classification (GTDB taxonomy): domain Bacteria; phylum Bacteroidota; class Bacteroidia; order Bacteroidales; family UBA7960; genus SKVR01. The sequence goes on along the minus strand of JAABSE010000140.1, from coordinate 3,060 downwards.
ATTTAACATCGGAAGACTGGCGCCAAAGAAACCGGCTTTGGGAAATCACAAACTATGCGAAGGAATTTTTTAATGCTTATCTGCCTTATTGGGAAATGCAACCCGAACATGGTTTAGTTAACTCAAAAGAAGCGTATTGTTTCTGCAAGAAGAATGAGGTTTATGCTATTTACTTACCAGATGCTAATGCTTATACCCTGAATTTAAGTACTGCCAAAGGCCGCTTTAGCGTGCAATGGTTTAACCCATTAACCGGAGGCGAATTACAAACAGGCCCGGTGGAATCAATTAACGGAGGAGGAATTCATTCGTTAGGAAACCCTCCTGAAATGGAGAATAAGCTGCCCGAACAGGATTGGGTGGTATTGGTAAAACGGTTATAGCGGGTATTAAAATAAGTCAACATCGAAATTGTTATGTTTCCGGAACGAAAAAACCATCACCGAAGCAAACTGAAAAAATATTAAATGGAATTCACCAAATCGGACAAGAATTATCTGGTATTAATTTACTACAAACCGCATAACAGAACGTGAAAACACTTGCTGTGAACTACATAAAGGGTAGTTTCTGTGGTAATAGCAAAAGGTTGGTCTTATCATAAACAGAGAAGATGTTTTCCTCTGTCAGGTTAAGTTGAGTCAGATTTTCGTTGCGAGAGCCTCCCCGGATTTTTCTGTTAAAATCAACAAATATTTGTTTTTTACATTTATATTTGAAGGAAAATGAGAATTCAACAGGGGTTGAGAGATGAACTGACGGTTTGGGTAAGATTTTCAGGAAGTAAAAAATGATAAAAAAAAGAACTCTGAGACCTATGAGCAAAGTAGTTATTGCTTTTGTAGCAATACTATTATTCAGTTGTTCCTCATTCCATAAAAATGAAGAAAATAATGAAGTCTTAAATTTAAATCCTGAGCAAGTAACTAATTGGATAAGCGATATCAACTTTTTTCATGCGCAATTAGAGCAACTCCATATTAATCTTTACCATAGTGTCAGTAAGAAGGATTTTGAATCCGAACTATTGGGTTTAAAAACAACATTGCCCACTTACAATAAATACCAGGTGATGGTTGAAATGATGAGAATTACCCGACTAATAGGTGATGGGCATACTATCTATGGGTATTGGAGTAACGGTTATTCCCGGTTTCCTGTCTACTTCAGGCTTTTTGGCAATGAATTGAGGGTTATAAAAACCACTTTCGAATATCGTCATTTATTAGGCAAAAAATTAACTGCTATAGATGGTACAGAAATAAATGAGTTGATAAAAATAATCAGCCCTGTTGTTCAAGGTGTTGATAACCAACATTCTCTTGAACACTTTCTCCCCTACACTATCAACGTTGCAGAAGTGCTATTTGGACTAAAGATTACCAACCAATTAAATATTGCAACCTTCGAATTCACCGATGATAATGGAATCAATCAAACTGTTATCTTAAATTCGATTCCCCACGATAAGCTAAAGGATTTAAAGATGGAGGTTTTATATGAAAGGCCAGTGAATTTAGGTGAGCCTCTTAAGTCAACCAATGGTATCTGGCTTTCAGCAGACATTGAAACAAACACAGCCTATATAAGATTTGACAACTATCCTGGCTATTTAAAAATGTTGTTATTTGCACATGGTGTTAAAAAGCAAATAGCAAAAAACCAAATAAAGTATCTGATTATTGATTTCAGGGGAAACGGTGGGGGGAACTTTTTTGAAGGACTTGTACTTGCACAAATGTTGGTCACCTTAGACAGTCTTGATTGGGAACACGGAATATATGCGCTTATCGGGAAAGAAACATTTTCGGCTGGAGTCAGTAATGCAGCTCAGTTTAAACAAATTTTGAATGCCAAAATAGTGGGTGAAGCTACAGGAGGAAATCCTTATGGTTACCAGGACGCAGATAGGTTTTTATTGCCAAATTCTCAATGGACAGTTCAATATTCTAAACGACTATTTAGAATGCAAGACAATCAAACAAATGGATTAGTGCCAGATGTGAAAATTGAAAGTGATTGGTCTGATTATAAACAGAATCGTGATAAACAACTTGAGTGGATATTGAATAATATATCTTCGAAACAAGAACATAAAGACTAGTCCAACCGATACTATACAGAAACATAAGCGATCTGCTCGCCCGTTCTGGATCTACGGGAAGCCAGCGACTATTCGCTTCGCTAAGCTCGTCCTTAGTCCCCGGTTCCTGACTGAACTACATCAAAGGTAATTTCTGTGGAAAATAGCGAAAGGTTGGGGTGGTTTTGGGAGCAGAATAATTTCTCCCGCAAACGTAAAATTGGGATGATTTTCTGGATATTTCAGCGGTTGAGCTTTCTGAAAGGGCTATGAACAAAGAAAGCTGAACAAAAACAACATAATTTTACGTTAGTCAGAGTGCTTTGGGTGAAGTGCAAAACCAAAGAGGAAAAAAAAACAAAACCCGACTGTTTGACTTTCGTCAGGGGCAACCGGGACTATGATACAATTATACAAAAAATTGTTCTAAACCTGTATATTTGTGTAAAAGAAATTCACCACAATAAATATCAAAACTATTTGATATGAAACTAATCATATTATGCTTTGCAGTCATTCTTTATTCCCCGCTACTCATGAAAGCTCAATCAGTCTATACCCTTATGCCTGATGACCCGGAAGCTCTTTATTTCACTTCTGAAAACTTTAACATAGCACCTGATGGAAAGCATGATGTATCTGAAGCGCTCCAGTTTGCTATCAATAAGCTTAAAAAGGAAAAGAATTTTGGAATTTTATTCATTCCTGAAGGAAAATATCTCATCAGTAAAACCATTTATGTTCCCAAAGCAATACGCATTATTGGATATGGAGAAAACCGTCCGGAGTTTATATTAGGTGATAACACTGCAGGTTATCAGGATGAAAATAACTACATGTTCTGGTTCACCAGCAATCTGGTTGAAGAAGATGGGCAGCCAAGGGATGCCACGGCAGGAACATTTTATAGTGCCATCTCAAATATTAATTTCCGGATTGAAAAAGGGAATCCGAAAGCGATTGCGCTTCGCACCCAT